>DATNAI010000194.1:0-2175 GCA_035572875.1 Castellaniella sp.
GACGACGACCGGCATCTCCGTATGCACCAGCCGGTCCAGCACGAAGGCGGTTTCCTCGATGGTATCCGTTCCCTGGGTGACGACGACCCCGCGATAGCCCGCCTGGTCCAGGCTGATGATTTCCTGGGCCAAGGCCTCCAGGTCGCCGTATTTCAGGTGTGCGCTCGGAAGCTGGCGAAAAGTCCGCGCATCGATCCGGGCCAGATCGCCCAGACCAGGAACCGCAGCCGCCAGCATCTCGCCGCTGAGCGTCGGGACCACCCCGCCGTCCTCGCCCTTCGTCATGGCAATCGTGCCGCCCAACGCCAGAATGGCTACCTTGAATTCACTCATGTGGACCCCTTCGTGGCCCGTGTCTGCGAGCCATTGACTGGAACGACTTTCGGCCTATAGTCTAGCTTACTTATAGATCGACTGAACACTTGGAAAACCATGCACGAATCGCTCTCCGGGGAACCCGCTCCCGTTCTGGTTGTCGCCAACTCGCTGTGTGCCACCCACGAAATATGGCGTGACCTGATCTCATCGTGGCGTGCGCGGTACCAGGTGGTGTGCCTCGGCTACGCCGGCCACGGGCCGGACGATGCGGATTCGCTACCGGCGCGCGATTCGGTCCAGGCACTGGGCGAAGCGCTCATCCGCCGCCTGGACGCAGATGACATCGAGCAATTCGATTACGTCGGCCTGTCTCTCGGCGGGTCGCTGGGGCTCCACCTGGCCAGCCGCTACCCCGAGCGGGTGCGGCGGCTGGTGGCTGCGAACTGTCGCTACGAAGCGGGAGAAACCGGAAAGCGGCAATGGGATCAGAGAATCCGACACGTCGAGGCAAACGGCATTGCGCCCATCGTGGAAGGCACACTGTCCCGATGGCTGACGGAGCCGTTCCGCCAACACCATCCGGCGGTCGTCGCCCGGCTCGGCACGATGATTCGGGGAACCAGCGTCGAGGGCTTCACGTCGGCAGCGACGGCGGTTCGCGACCTGAACCTGGGTGACGAGCTGCCCGACATCCGCTGCCCCGTCCTGCTTCTGACGGGGGACCAGGACCAGGCGGCACCCGCCCAGCATATGCAGGAAATCGCCCATCGGATCCCCGGCGCGCAGCTCCATGTATTCGAACACTGCGCGCACATTTCGTGCATAGAACAGGCCGCCGGCTTTGCCGAGCAGACTGCCCGGCATTTCAGGAACTGAGGGGCCCTGTAGAGCCCCGCGCCGCCTTGGTCTCACGGTTGCGCATTCGCTTGTGATAGAGATGCGCCACGCTTTCCATGAAGCCTTCGACCAGGGCCTCGATGACCGCATTGAAATTCTGGGGCGTCGCCGTATGGTAGACCCAGCGCCGCATGCCGATATAGAAGATGCTGGCGTGAAGCGCCCAGACCAGTTCGATTTCCAGCGCAAGGTCATCGCGGGGCTTGGCGACGAAACCATACTCATGACGCGCCTCCAGTACCACGGTCTTGAAGATCCCCTTCTGAAGCAGCTCGAAAAGCTTGTTGTTGATGCCCTTCTGATGCAGGCCAGCCAGGATCAGGATCCTGACCCAGTCATTCTGGATGAGGTTCTGCGCATACTCCAGGTAATAGGCCTTCAGGCGGCGCTCGAAGGGCTTGCTGCGATCCCGCAGCATCTCTTCCCACTGCGGGTTCCAGCGCGCCAGATAGACCTGGTTGTAAACCTCATCGAACAGCGCCTGCTTGGTCGGGAAATAGCGGTACAGAAGCGACTGCGTCACCCCGATCTGCCGGGCGAGCTCCCGCGTGCTGCCGCCAAACCCATGCTCTGCGAAGTAATCGACAGCCTTCTGAACGATCATGCGTTTTCGTTCCGCGGGATCCATCCGCGCGGCTCGGCGACGGACAGGACTTTCTTTCGTGGACCGCATGCGAATGAATCTCCTTGGTGGCCGGAATACCGGATGATGAGGCGATGGTCTGCCATTTTCCCACCAACGGCGTGCGATCGGCCCCTCCGTCCAGGAGCCTAGGCTCCAGAGGCCTCCAGCCCGATCAGCGTCACGCCTTCCTGGACCTGATCGCCGACACCATAGAAGATTTCCTTGACCGTCCCGTCGTGCGGCGCCTCGATGGAATGCTCCATCTTCATCGCCTCCATCACGATCAGCGGCGTGCCCTTTTGCACGACGTCGCCGACGGCCACGGCAACCGACAG
>DATNAI010000195.1:0-16229 GCA_035572875.1 Castellaniella sp.
TTGGGAGCCCTCGTGATTTCGGCACTGATCGGCTGGTTCGGATCATGGCGGTTGGCCTTTATCGTCGCTGGTGTCGGAACGATGTTCGCGGGCTGGCTGGCCTGGCGCGTCATCCGCGATCATCCGCGGCAGCACCCGGACGTCAACGATGCGGAAGCCGAATATATCGAATCCGCCCACGCCGCCGACGCAGCCCTGGAGCCGGACACGTCCGGGGGAAGCCTGATCCAGTTTCTCGCGTACCGTTCCGTTTGGGGCATGTTCCTGGGCTGGATGTTCTTCAATACTCTCTTCTACGGGCTGCTGACCTGGATGCCGAACTACCTGGCCGCAGTGCACGGCTTCAACATCAAGGAAATGGGTGGAGCGGTCTTCATCATGTTCTTCGCCGGCTTCATCGGTGAACTCGTGGGAGGCTGGATCGCCGACAAATGGATCAGCGCGGGCGGCCGCCAGGGGCGAGTCCTGCGAACGTTGTTCGGGATCGCGTCCATCCTTGCCACGATTGCCATCTTCAGCGTGTCCGAAGTAAAGAATCCCATCGCCGTCGTCGCCCTGTTGTCCGCCACGCTGTTCTTCCTGCGCTGGTGCGGAGTCTTCTGGGCGATCCCGTCCATCATCGGCACCCGGCGGCGGGTTGGTTTCCTGGGCGGGTTCATGAACCTCGGCGGCAACGTCGCCGGCATCGGAGTGCCCATCATCGTCGGCCTGATCGTCCAGAACACCGGTTCATATTTTTACGCTCTCATGATGTTCACCGGCGCTGGCCTCGGACTCCTGCTCGCCTCGACGCTGCTGATCGACTACGACAAGAAGATCCCCATCTGAGAGGCCGCGCATGACAACCAGAAAATTCATCGGGGTCCTGACGCCGTCCTCGAATACCGCACTGGAGCCGCTGACCAGCGCGATCGTAGCGGGAGTCGACGGTGTCTCGGCCCACTTCTCGCGCTTTACGGTGACAGAGATCTCCATGCGGCGGCAGTCGGTGGGCCAATTCGACATAGCCACCATCCTGCAAGCAGCCCGACTGCTGGCCGACGCCAAGGTCAGCGTCATCTGCTGGAGCGGGACGGCCGCGAGTTGGCTCGGGGTCGAACAGGACATCGCGCTTTGCCGCGCCATCGAACGGGAAACAGGGATCCCGCGACCACCTCCGTCCTGGCCCTGAACGAACTGCTGCAGCGCACTGGCGTTCGGACGCTGGGACTCGTATCGCCCTACATCGATGAAGTACAGGCGCTCATCATCGGCAACTACCGGGCCATGGGGATAGAGTGCCCGCACGAGGCGCACCTCGGGTTGACGGTCAATCATGAATTCGGGCTCGTGGAACCCGACACGCTGGCGCGGTTGCTGCGAACCATCGCCCAATCCGGCCCGGACGCCATGACCGTCATGTGCACGAACCTGCGTGCCGCGCATCTGGCGGACGCCCTGGAGCGCGAGACCGGCATCCCCCTGTACGATTCAGTGTCAGTCGTCATCTGGAAAGCACTGCAGATGATGGGATTTCCCCCCGGAACCGTAAAGGGCTGGGGGAAATTGTTCGATTGACGGTGTCAGACCCACGCCAAAACCACATACCCACAAGACAACATCATGCGGCTACTGATCATCAACCCAAACACTTCAACCAGCGTCAGCGAACTGATAGACGCTGAAGCCCGCCGCGTCGCCGCGCCGGATACGCGGATCACGACATTGACGGCGCAGCTCGGTGTCGCCTACATCGAGACGCGCTTCGAGTCCCTGATCGCCGGTTACGCCACCGCGCTGCTCGCAGCCGAACACGCTCCGAGCCACGACGCGATGATCGTGGCGGCTTTCGGGGATCCCGGCATCACCGGGCTGCGAGAGGCCATGGACATTCCGGTCGTGGGACTGACCGAGGCGGCGCTGATGACCGCCAGCATGCTCGGCCAGCGCTTCTCCATCATCGCCATCTCTTCGCGGATCACGTCGTGGTATCGGGAAAACGTGGAGCGCAACGGCCTGGCCTCGCGGCTGGCCAGCATCCGGAACCTCCAGGACCCGCTGCGCGACATTGGGACGGTCCAGGACGACCACGCCGAAAAGCTGGTCGCCCTGTGCCAGGAAGCCGTGACGCAGGATCACGCCGATGTCATCATCCTGGCGGGCGCCCCATTGGCCGGGCTGGCCCGGCGCGTCAAGGACCGGCTGCCGGTCCCCGTGGTCGACGGCGTCTCGAGCGCCGTCTGCCATGCCGAGACCCTCGCAAAACTCGCGCCACAAGGCGCTGTCGAAGGCAGTTTCGCACGGCCGCCGATCAAACCCAATAGCGGGCTTCCCGCTCCGCTTGCCGACCTCCTGGCTCGCCGTTCGTGAAGCGGCCGAGGCGGCCGGAACCCGACCGGCGCGACACAATGAAACGGACACCACACTGCTAAAATATTCGACATGCAACTCGACACGGCAGGCAACACCGCCGGCAACGAACCCATGCGCGCACCGCAAAAGTCGCACGACCTCGGCCCGTCCGAGATCGCGGACCGGCTGTACACAGCGATCCTCGAACATCGCATCCCGCCCGGGACCAAATTGGCTGAAGGCCGGCTGGCGACTATTTTTTCTGTCAACCGCACCCGCATCCGCGAGGTGCTGGCGCGCCTGGCTCATGACTTGGTGGTCGAACTGGTGCCTCACCAAGGGGCCTACGTGGCCAAACCGACCGTGCAGGACGCCAAGGATGTTTTCGAAGCGCGGCGGCTGATTGAACCATTCACGGTCAGCAAGCTGGTCCACACCCTGACCGACCAGAAGAAGGCGCAGCTGCTCCAGCATCTTGCCCGAGAAGAAGAGGCACGCCGACAGAACGATCAGCCCCGCATCATCCGGCTATCCGGTGAATTCCATGTATTGCTGGCCGAACTGGTAGAAAATTCGGCGCTGCTGCGCACGACACGCGAACTGTCGACCCAGACCTGCCTGATCATCAGTCTCTACAGCGCCTCCACTACCCTCAGCTGCCGAGCCGACGAACATGCTCGCATCGTCCACGCCATCACCGAGGAAGGCGAGGCCCCCGCGGTCGAACTCATTCTGCATCATCTGGATCATATTCAGGAGAGCCTTGAACTGGATCCGATCGATACCGAGGTCGATCTCGAGGCACTGTTCGCCCAAGAATGACGGCGGCTGTGCCGCGAAAACTAGCCATTGGGCCGTGCTGGAGACGGGTGAGTCCTCGCCTGCGACAGTTGTCCGTCCCCACACTGACTCAGATCTTCGCGCTGCAAGGCGCGGCCCAACCATGCGCTGCGGTTTTCACTCCGAAAGCGCGGGTGTGGAGCTGGGCGGCTTTCTCGCGTGGGTCGCCTGCTCAAAGCTGTAAGCGGCATGCAGCAGCATGGACTCGGACCACGGGCGGCCCAGAATCGACAACCCTACCGGAACACCGAGCGGAGCTGTTTGCGTGGCATCCGAGAAGCCTGCCGGAAGCGTGATTTCGGGAAATCCGGTCAACGCCGCAAGGTGCCCGTTGCGCGCAGGCTGATTGAGGGTGCTGATCTCCGAGACCAGCTCTCGCTGTTCCGGAAACACGAGGACGTCCAACTTGTTTTTCGCCATGAAATTTGCGAGCTCAATGCGCAGGTCCCGGATATTGGTGATCCGCTTCCAGTACTCCGGTTCATTCATGCTGTGTTTTTCGGCGTCAGTCAGGAAGCCCTGCAGCGTCTGCTTGTCATAACCGCCCGATGCCAGAACCGCCTGCAGCGTATGCACGGGAGCGTGTGCGCCCTGCCCTTCGAGATAGCCGTCGAGAAGCTGCTGGTACTCGAATTTCTGGACATCGTCCGTCTTGCCCAGCTTGTCCGTGAAAAACGCCGGATTCTCGACTTCAGTAACGACCGCGCCTTGCTGCTTCATGACGTCGATGGCGTGGGCCATGACCTTGTTGACCGGCTGGTTTTTCTCCTCGGTGCCGAACAGAGTCTTCAGGACACCGACGCGCAGATTCTTCAGACCATCCGGCTTCAGGGCGCTGACATAGGAGGGCGCGACGTGGCCGGCCGCGAGGCCGGTCTTGGGGTCGTCCGGATCGTACCCGGCCATTGTCTGCAACAGGATCGCCACGTCACTGACCGTGCGGGCGAGCGGACCGGCGGAGTCTTGTGTCGTCGAGACGGGGATGATTCCCGCACGGCTGATCAGGCCGTTCGTCGCGCGGAAACCGACGACGCTGTTGGCGGACGCCGGCGAGCGCACGGAATTGACGGTGTCGCTGCCCGTGCCCGCCAGCGCGAAATTCGCCGCGAGGGCAGCGCCTGTCCCTCCGGAAGATCCGCCGGGCGTGCGCGTGAGATCGTAGGGATTCTTCGTCTGGCCACCCAGTGAACTCCGCGTGACGCCCGTCAGTGCAAATTCGGACAGATTCGTCTTGCCCAGCATCAGCGCGCCGGCCTTGCGCAGCCGCGCGACCACAGTGGCGTCCTGGGCGGGCCGGGCACCCTGCAATGACTTCGAGCCGCCTGTGGTGGGCATGTCCCGGGTGTCATAGTTGTCCTTCAGAACCATAGGCACACACCACAACGGCGGCAGTGGGCTGCCGGTCTTGTGAGCGGCATCCAGACCGTCGGCTTCCTTCAGCACCTCGGGATTGACGTACAACATCGCGTCGATGGCCGCGCCTTTCTGGTCGTACGCGTGGATCCGGTCGAGGTAGAACGCGACCAGTTGACGGCACGTCAGCGAGCCGGCGGCGAACTGCGCGTGCGTGCCCTGAATCGTTGCCTCCATCAGCCCGGACGCATCCGGTTTCGCCTGCGTGGGACCCGCCGCCACGCCCATCAGGATGGCCGTGAGCAAGAGTGCATTCCGTCTCATATACTCCTCCGTGGAAAAACCCCGGACCTACGAAACGGTATCGTGGCTCGGGTTCATGAAACCCGGCCGGCTGCCCAATGTACCCCCAACTTCTGTTTGAACAGACGGGCGACTCAGACCTTCAGGTTCGCGACGGAACCGAGTCATCAGCAGCTCGATTCAGCACCACGCCCCATCAACTTCCCCGTGACCAGGACGGTAAGGGCACCCAGGCCCCCCGCAGCCACGATCAATCCTTCCTGCGAAACGTTCGATGCCGTCAACAGGCGCGTGACCCATTCATGCACGCCCGGATCGGACACCAGCATTTCGCCGGCGATATAGCCGATCAGGGCGCCGCCCACCCACACGATGAAAGGAAAGCGCTCCGTCACCTTCAGGAGCAACGTACTGCCAAACACCACAAGCGGAATGCTGATGGCCAGGCCCAGGACGAGCAGCACCAGGCTGCCATGGGCCGCCGCGGCAACGGCCACGACGTTGTCCAGGCTCATGACCAGATCGGCAATGATGATGGTCCGGATCGCAGCCAGCATGCCGTTTTGCTCGCGGACCGGACCGCCCCCATCCTTCTCCGGGAGAAGCAGCGAAATCCCGATGTAAAGCAATAACAGGCCGCCCACGAACTTCAGCCACGGCAACAGCAGCAGTTCAGCCGCCACCAGCGTGAGGATCACGCGAAGCACCACGGCCGCACCGGCCCCCAGGGCGATCGTGGGAACCTGCCGGGACTCGGGAAGCGAACGGGCGGCGAGCGCAATCACCACGGCGTTGTCGCCAGACAGCAGAATGTTGACCCAGATGACCTCCAGCAAACCCAGCCAGAAAGCCGGCGTATCCCAACCCATTTCAAATCTGCCTTGGAAGAATGTTTCGCATTGCCTTCAGCATCGGCGCCAATCAAGCCACCGCCGCATCAAGCACCACACCCGCGGAGACGAACTGCGCGATCTCGCCATCGTCATAGCCATACTCGCGCAGCAACTCCCTCGTGTGCTGGCCCAGCACCGGCGCCGGTCGGTCGATCCGCGTGGGCGTCAGCGAAAAATGGATCGGGCAGCCCAGTGCCTGCGTATGTCCGGCCTGCGGATGATCCAGCTCGACCACCATGTCGCGCGCCAGGGCCTGCGGATGGCTCAGCGCCTGCCCGATGGTGTTCACTGGACCCACCGGCACCCCGGCGGCATCGAATGCATCCACCCAGAAAGCCGTATCCTGCGTTTTCAGTACGGCGCTCATGGCCGCGCACAGTTCCTGCAGATTCTCCATTCGCTTCGAATTGGTCTCGAACCTGGGGTCGCTGCGCCATTCCGGGTGCTCCAGGACATCGGCAATGCGCTGCCAGTTTCCCTGGTTGGCCCCGCCAATGTTGACCCAGCCATCGCGAGTGGGAAAAGCCTGATAGGGCGCCGTCAGCAAATGAGCCGAGCCGGTGGGCCCCGGCGAGTCGCCCGTCGCGAAATAGCTGGCGGCCTGCCAGTACGTCTGCTGCATGGCGGCTTCCATGAGCGAAGTGTCCACCATCTGGCCCTGGCCGGTCCGCAGTTTGTGGACGTAGGCCGCCAGGATCCCGGAAACCGACAAAAGCCCGGCGTTGATGTCGGCCACCGGATTGCCCGTCTTGACGGGCTCCCGGCCTGGCTCTCCGGTCACGGACATGAGTCCCGAGAAGCCCTGGGCGATCAGGTCAAACCCCGCTTTGGCGCGATAGGGGCCGGTCCTGCCATATCCCGAGACGGCGCAATAGATGAGGCCCGGATTGACGGCGCGCAGCACCTCATATCCCAGTCCCAGCTTTTCCATGGTCCCCAACCGGTAGTTCTCGGTGAGCACATCGGCATCGCGGACCATGCGCAGCAGGATCTCCTTGCCCTCGGGTTCCTTCAGATTGAGGGCCATCCCGCGCTTGTTTCGATTCAGGATCATGAAGGGCGCCGAAACCCCGTTGACGGCGGGCTCGCGATAGCCGCGCGAATCGTCGCCGCCCGGCAGTTTCTCGACCTTGACGACGTCGGCTCCCATATCGGCCAGCATCATGCCGCAGGTGGGACCCGCCATGATCTGTGACAGCTCCAGGACGCGCATTCCCGCAAGCGGCCCGGTGTGTCTGGTGTGCGTGCTCATTGAATGCTCCCCTTACAGTCCGCGGAAGACGGGCTTGCGCTTCGCCAGAAAAGCGTCATAGCCCTCCCGGAAATCCTCGGTATCGAAGCAATCGAAGCAGACTTCATGCTCCGCGTCCGAGAGCGGTTGCGGCTCCTGGATGCGCCGAATGAATGCCTTGTGCCAGCGCGCGGCCAGTGGGGCGCCTTCGACGATGCGCTGCACCGTCGAGCCGACTTCATCGGCCACCCGGTCGTCCGGCACGACCCGGGTCACCAGCCGCTTGGCCAGAGCTTCCTGAGCGTCGAAGATCCGGCCCTCCAGCAGGATTTCGCCGGCCACACCCGGTCCCACCAGGCCGACCAGCGGCGCCAGCTCGTGGTAGGACATGACCAGGCCCAGGTTCTTGATCGGGACGCCGAAGCGGCTGGATTGACCGCAGATCCGGATATCGCACAGAGACGCGATCTCGAGGCCGCCCCCGACGCAGATACCGTGGATCCGGGCCACCACGGGATGCGGGCACTGTTCCAGAGCCTGGAGCGTGTCGCGCATCACCTGTCCGTAGCGGATGGCCATGGCCTTGTCGGCCCGCTCCGTACGGAACTCCGAGATGTCGTTGCCCGGGGAAAACGACCTTTCGCCGGCGCCGCGCAAGACCACGCATCGCACGGACTCGTCGCTGGACAATCCGCGTATCGCGGCGCCGAGATCGCGCCACAACGGCTTGGTCAAGGCATTGAGCTTCTCGGGCCGATTGAGGGTGACGGTGGCCACGCCCCCGTCACGTTCCAGCACCACTAGTTCAGCCATTCGAGCGGTCTCCAAAATCCATAGGGTCCAATGTCATGCCTCACTTCCCCGCCGTCGCGGCGGTTCCGCAAAGCCTCCCGCGCCGCCGCAGCAGGCGCCAGACGAACGGCACCAGCGGCCACACCAGCAGCAGCAACGCCAGTCCGGTGATGGATCCCACCAGCCCGTTCGACCAGAAAACGTGCAGTCCGGTGTTGGGTCCCAGCATGGCTTGCCTGAAGGCGTCCTCCATCCGGTCACCCAGCACGAGCGCCAGCACCAGCGGTGCGAGCGGGTAGTCGAGCTTCTTCAGGACGTAGCCGATGGCTCCGAAAAGCGCCATGTACCACACATCCAGGAGGGCGTTATGGACGGTGTAGGCGCCAATCGCGCACAGGACGATGATGATGGGCGCGATGATCGCAAACCGGATCCGGAGCACGGCGGCGAAGAACGGGACCGTCGACATCACGAGAATCAGCCCGACGATGTTGCCCAGATACATGCTCGCAATCAGGCCCCAGACGAAGTCCTTGTGCTCGGTGAACAGCATCGGGCCAGGATCCAGACCCCAGATCATCAACCCACCCAGGAGCACGGCAGCCGTCGCCGAACCCGGAATCCCGAGCGCCAGCATGGGCAGCAGGGCCGACGTGCCCGCTCCGTGCGCCGCCGTCTCGGGCGCGATGACACCTTCGAGCTCTCCGGTGCCGAACTTGTCCCGGCGCGGCGAGAAGCGCTGCGCGATCCCGTATCCCATGAAGGACGCGGCCGTGGCACCGCCCGGCGTCACCCCCATCCAGCAGCCGATCAGGGTGCTGCGGATGATGGTCATCCAGTAACGCGGGAGCTTTTTCCAGGTTTGCAGGACGACCTTGAGGTTGATCTTCCCGGTCTTCCCTTCGAAGGCCAGACCCTCTTCCATGCTGACCAGGATTTCTCCAATGCCGAACAGCCCGATGACCACGACCAGAAAATCAATGCCACGCAGCAGCCCCGGCATCCCGAAGGTCATGCGCAGCTGGCCGCTCACGGTGTCCATCCCGATCTCGGACAACCCGAAGCCCAGCATCATGGAGATGATGGTCTTGAACGGCGCCTTGCGGTCCGTGCCCACGAAACTGCAGAAGGTCAGCAGAAACACCGCGAAGAATTCCGCCGGCCCGAATCTCAGGGCGAACTTGGAGACCAACGGCGCCAGGAACGTGATCAGCAGCACGCCCACCAGCGCGCCGATGAAGGAGCCGGTAAACGAAGTCGTCAGCGCTTCTCCCGCCCGCCCCTGCTGCGCCAGCGGGTAGCCGTCAAACGTCGTCGCCACCGATGAGGGTTCGCCGGGAATGTTGAACAGGATGGACGTGATGGCGCCGGCGAAGAGCGATCCCCAGTAAATGCAGGACAGCATGATGATGGCCGAGGTCGGCGACATGCCGAAGGTCAGGGGCAGCAGAATCGCCACCCCGTTCGGTCCCCCAAGCCCCGGCAGCACGCCGATGATCACCCCCAGCACCAGGCCGATGATCATCATCCCGACGTTGTACCAGGTCATCAGGATGGAGAAGCCGTGAAACAGTGCTTCTATGTTTTCCATGAAATGTGACTCCTGCTTGTCTCAGTAGCCGAACAAGGCTTCGAGTGGCCCTTTTGGCAGGGGCACCATGAACTGAATCTCGAACATCCAGAACAGCACCAGATTCACGCCGACGCTGACCGCAATCGTCTGGAACCAGGTGGTCTTGCCCAGGACGCGCATGAACCCGCCGATGAATATCGCCGACGCCACGTAGATCCCGATGTACTGGATGAGAAAGACGTACACCACCGTCGGGACCAGCACGATCAGCACACGCTTGAGCTGGTCCCAGGTGACGAAGATCTTCAGGTTCCGGTTCTTCCCGAACAAGGATTGAAAGCCGACGGCGAGTGCCGCGATGCACAGGATGGCACCAATGTGGAACGGGAAATACCCGGGCTGGGGCCCGGTCGTCGACCATCCCGCCCCAATACGGCTGTTGTCGGTCATCATGATCACGCCAAGCAGAAAGATGACCCCGGCCGTCAGTGCTCCGACACCGCTGTAGGTCAATCCCTTTCTTGGCCGATCGCTAGGTGTCGGATCCATTCGAGTCTCCTGATGGTTCAGTTACTTGGCAGCCAGGCCGGCTTCTTCCATGACCTTCTTGTGATAGGCCTCGTCTTTGGTCAGGAAGTCCGTGAAGTCCTTGCCGGTCCGATAGTCGGAATGCAGGGCCTGCTTGGCCAGATACGACTTCCACTCCGGCGTGGCGATGACCTTCTTCAGCATGTCGGCGTAGAAGTCGGCCTGTTCTTTAGTGGTATTGGGCGGCAGGAAGAAGGCACGCAGCATCTGGTATTGCACGTCGTAGCCGGCTTCCTTGCACGTCGGAATGTCCTTCCATGCCTTCCCGTCGGTGACGACGCTGTCGTAGACCATGCGGTGCTCCGAGAACACGCACAGGGGCCGCAGCGCGCCACCGCGCCACTGGGCAATGTTTTCGCTCGGGTTGTTGACATTCGAATCGATGTGCTTGCCGACCAGCTGGGTCGCGGCTTCCCCGCCGCTCTTGTAGGGCACATACGTGAACCGGACACCTGCTGCCTTGTCCAGTGCCTCGGTGATGATCTGGTCTTCGCGCTTGGCGCCCGTGCCGCCCATCTTGAACTTGCCCGAAGGAGCGGCCTTCACGGCGTCCAGATAGTCCTTTGCCGTCTTGTAAGGCGTCGCGGAATTGACCCAGAGCAGGAATTCATCCTGCGCGATCATCGCGACCGGGTTCAGATCGCGCCAATTGAACGGCAGCTTGACCGCAATGGGCAGCGTGTAGATCGCCGAGAAAGCCACCATCAGTTTGTAGGGATCGCCGCTGGACGCCTTGGTGTCCATGATCCCTTCGGCTCCACTGGCGCCTCCTTCGTTCACCACCAGCATGGAGGGCTTCATCAGCTTGTGCTGCAGCACGATATGCTGAATCATGCGGGCCATCTGGTCGGACGCGCCGCCCGCGCCCGCCGGCACGATCACCTCGACATTGCGAGTGGGTTCCCAGCCCGCCGCGCCGGCGGGTGCCGCAAAGCCGACCGCCAGAGCCAGCGGCAGTGCCGCCAGCGCCATCTTCCTGAATCCGTTCTTCTGGGATTTCATCGTTGTCTCCTTTAGATTGAACCGCCTCGCGGCTCCAGCGGGCTTCCGGGATGGCAGCCCTGTCGGTGTACTTATTCCTCCAACGGCCGGGAACGAACTTCCGACTTTTCAGCCAGATAATCCATGGCCGCCTGCACGCCGCCCTTTTGGTGAGGCACGTGCGCCAGTTCCAGCCCCATTTCCACCCCCGCCAATGTCCCACAAACCGTCAGGTCATTGAGATCGCCCAGGTGACCGATCCTGAAGACTTTGTCTTTCACCTTCGACAGCCCCTGGCCCAGCGACATGTTGAAATGGTCCAGAACCACCTTGCGGAAGGCGTCCGCGCCGTGCCCTTCGGGCATCATCACCGCCGTCAACGCCGGGCTGTAGCGTTCCGGATCCGCGCACAGGATCTCCAGGCCCCAGGCCCGAACGGCCCGCCGCGTGGCTTCGGCATGGCGCTTGTGGCGCGCGAACACCGTCTCCAGTCCCTCGGCAAAGAGCATGTCCAGCGCCTCGTGAAGACCATAGAGCAAGTTGGTCGAAGGCGTATACGGAAAATAACCCGTCCTGTTGCTGGCAATCATGGCGTGCCAGTCCCAGAACGATCGCGGCAGCGTGTTGCGTTCGCTGGCGGCAAGCGCTTTTTCGCTGATGGCGTTGAACGACAGCCCGGGCGGCAGCATGAGGCCCTTCTGCGAGCCCGAAACCGTGACGTCCACACCCCATTCGTCATGCCGATAATCGATGGACCCCAGCGACGAGATCGTGTCCACCATCAACAGCGCCGGATGGCCCGCGCGATCGATGGCATCGCGCACCGCCTTGATGTCGCTGGTCACCCCCGTCGCCGTCTCGTTGTGCACCACGCACACGGCCTTGATCGCGTGGCCCGCATCCGCCCGCAGATGCGCTTCGATGTCGCGCGGGTCCGCCGCGCGGCGCCAGTCGCCCGGCAGGAACTCCACCCGTATGCCCAGCCGCTCGGCCATCTTCTTCCACAACGTGGCAAAGTGTCCGGTCTCGGCCATCAGCACCAGGTCCCCGGGCGACAGGGTGTTCACCAGCGCCGCCTCCCAGGCGCCCGTGCCGGAGGCCGGGTAGATCACGACATGGCCCTCGGTGCGAAAGACCTTTTTCATGCCCGCAAGCACGGATTGGCCCAACGCGCCGAACTCGGGACCACGGTGATCGATGGTCGGATTGTCGATCGCCCGAAGTATCCGCTCGGGAACATTGGTCGGGCCGGGAATCTGGAGAAAGTGCCGGCCGGATGGGTGAGCGCTGAGCTGCAGCATTGTTGTGGATCCTTGAATAATGGAGTTGAGGGCAATCCGCCCGCGGGCGGACCGCTGATTAGTGCTGGCTCGCCAGGAGCGCCGCGATGCCGGCCTTGCCGATCTCGACATCCTGGCTGGACTTCACGCCCGACACGCCGACCGCCCCGATGACCTGGCCATCGACCACGATCGGCACACCACCTTCGAGCATGACCGGCGAAGGTACCGACAGATACGCGTAACGCCCGCCGTTGATGGATTCTTCGTAAGCGCTGGATTCCTTGCGACCCAGCGCAGACGTACGCGCCTTGCCCGGGGCGATCACCGCGGTCATGGGCGCGGCGCCATCCAGCCGCAACAGACCGAGCAGATGACCGCCGTCATCGACGACGGAAATCGTCACGTTCCAGCCATGTTCAAGGGCGTACTTGCTGGACGCCTGAATGATCGTCTTGACGTCTTCGACACCCAACACCGGTTTCGTTTTCATACTCATCCTCAAATGAACTTGATAAATTCGGCTCTATGCCAGAGCACGCTCCAGCACACGCGCCACGTGTTCCGCTTGCCGCCCCGCGCCGTCGGCGATCTGATGCCGGCAGCTGGTCCCGTCCGCCACGATGAGATCCTCGGGGCCGGCCTGACGCACGGCGGGCAGCAGGGAAAGCTCCGCCATTTTCATCGAAATGTCGAAATGGCCGGCATCGTAGCCAAAGCTGCCCGCCATGCCGCAGCAGCTCGACTCGATGAGGCTGACGTCCAGATCCGGAATCAATCCCAGCACGGTCTGTACGGGCCGGACCGCGTCGAATGCCTTCTGATGGCAATGTCCATGCAGAAGCGCACGCTTCTGCGGCAGGGCTTTCAGCGGCAGGTTCAGCCGTCCCGCCTTATGCTCGCGGGCCAGGAATTCCTCGAAGAGGAAAGATTGATGGGCCAGGGCCTTGGCATCGTCGCCCAGGCCCATGACGAGGAACTCATCGCGCAGGGACAGCAGGCAGGACGGTTCCAGACCCACGATGGGGACGCCTCGCGCGACGAAGGGACGCAGGGCCTGGATGACCCTGCGGGCCTCTTCGCGAGCCTGATCGACCAGGCCTACCGACAGGTACGTGCGGCCACAGCACAGCGGCCGGTCCCTGGCCGGATCCGACGCGTCGGCACGGGCCACATGCACGCGGTAGCCAGCCGCCTGCAGCACTTTGAGGGCCGAGCGGGCGTTTTCCGAATCCAGATAGTTGTTGAACGTATCGGCAAACAGCACCACGTCCGCGTCGTCCACATGATCATGCGGCGCCTGGGAGAGGAAGGTATCGTGCCGCCACCTGGGCAGCGAGCGCCGCGCCGAGAACCCCAGAAATTTCTCGGACAGCCAGGCCGCTCCCGGTACCCGGTCGCGCGCATTGAAGAACGAAGGGAAACGGGCCGCCCACGGAGCCCACTTCGGCATGCTGGCAATGAGCCTGTCCTTGAGGCTCATCTTGTGTTCCTTGTGCCATTGGTACAGGAACTCGACCTTCATCTTGGCCATGTCCACGCCGGTCGGGCACTCGCGCTTGCAGCCCTTGCACCCTACACACAGGTCCAGGCTCTCGCGGACCTCCTCCGAGGTGAAGGCATCCGGTCCCATTTGGCCCGAGAGCGCCAGCCGCAGGGTGTTGGCCCGGCCGCGCGTGAGATGCCGCTCGTCGCGCGTCACGCGATAGCTGGGACACATGGTCCCGGCATCGAACTTGCGGCAATGGCCGTTGTTGTTGCACATCTCCACGGCCTTGCTGAAGCCTTTGGTCGGATCGCTGCCCGAACCGGGGGCGCCCACTTTCTGACGGGCGGGATCCTGCGTCACATTCCAGGCGGACCAGTCCAGCGCCGGCTCAAAAGGCAGCACCTGATAAGACGGCTTGAACCGGAAGAGGGTGGTGTCATCCATCTTTGGGCTGCGCACGATCTTGCCGGGGTTCATGAGCCCCTTCGGGTCGAAGAGCGCCTTGATTTCCTCAAAGGCCTTCGTCAGGGACGGACCGAACTGCCAGGAAATCCATTCGCTGCGCGACAAACCGTCGCCGTGCTCACCCGAGTACGCGCCCTTGTATTCCTGCACCAGCGCACTGGCCTCCTGCGCGATGGACCGCATGAGTTCCGCGCCGCCGGTGCGCATGTCCAGGATAGGACGGACGTGCAGAGTTCCCACCGAGGCATGGGCATACCAGGTGCCGCTCGTGCCGTATTTCTGGAACACGTCGGTCAGCCGGCTGGCATACTCCGCCAAGTGCTCCAGCGGGACCGCGCAATCCTCGATGAAGGATACGGGCTTGCCGTCGCCCCGCATGCTCATCATGATGTTCAAGGCGGCCTTGCGCACGCCCCAGAGCGCCTTCTGGTCGGCGGCATCCGTCATGCGGACCACCGTGTCCGGCAGGCCCAGATCGCCCATGAGTTCCACCAACTGGTCCAGCTTGCGCAACTGTGTGTCCCGGCCGGAACCGGCGAACTCCACCAGCAGGAGGGCGCGCGGGTCCCCGGTGAGCGCGCGATCGATGACCGGGCCAAACGCGGGATTGTCGTGCGCCAGGTCGATCATGGTGCGATCCACCAGCTCCACCGCTTCCGGCCCCAGCTTCACGATGTGCTGAGCCGTGTCCAGCGCGCGATACAAGCTGGGAAAACTGATGACCCCCAGCACTTTGTGTTCCGGCAGCGGCGAGAGCTTGAGCGTCAGCCGGCGCGTGATGGCCAGCGTTCCCTCGCTGCCGACCAGCAGGTGCGCCAGATTGACATGGCCATCCGCGGTATACGGGCGGACGCTTTGCGGGTTGAAGATGTCCAGGTTGTAGCCGCCCACCCGGCGCAAGACCTTGGGAACCGTGCGGGCGATCTCGTCATGCTCTCGCGCCGCGATTTCACGCAGCCGCTGCACGATCTGCCCAATGCGGGAACCATCGGCCGTCATGTGCTCGAGCTGGCCGAAATGCCCTTCGGTCCCATCCGCCAGCAGCACGTCGACGCCCAGAACGTTATGCACCATGTTGCCGTACACGATTGAGCGGGACCCGCAGGAATTGTTGCCGGCCATGCCGCCCAGCGTGCATTGGGCCGAGGTGCTCACGTCCACGGGAAACCATAGGCCATGCGGACGCAGCCACGCATTGAGCTGATCCAGCACGATCCCCGGCTCCACGGTCACGGTCATGGCCGCGGCATCGAAATCCACGATCCGGTTCAGGTACTTGCTGTGGTCCAGCACTACCGTCTGGCCCACGGTCTGGCCGCACTGCGAGGTGCCGGCCCCGCGGGCGACGAAAGGCGCCTGCAGTTCGCCGCAGATGTCGACCGCCGCCCGGACGTCTTCGAACGTTCTGGGCACCAGGACACCGATGGGGTCGACCTGGTAGATCGAAGCGTCCGTCGAATAGCGCCCCCGATCGCCCCGATCGAACAGCACTTCGCCCTGAACATCGCGCGACAGGCGCTCGGCAAGCTCGTTACGCTTGGCGCCCGCACGAATGACCTTTGGTGGAACCGGCATGTTCATGATGAATATCGTGCCTTGCGAATCGACAAAAATACGTCTACCAAATCATGCCCCCCGGCCCGCCAATATGCGCGAGGAAAACTTCAGCATCGAAGCAACAAGCGGCCATACCAGCAGCAGCAAAGCAAGGGCGATAAGAGTAGTCACAAGAGAATTTGACCAGAATATGGCAGCGCTGCCATGTGAACTCAACATAGATTGGCGAAATGCATCTTCCGTGCGATCACCCAGCACCATCGCCAAAATGAGCGGTGCAAGGGGATAATGCAGCTTCTTGAACAAATATCCGACGATTCCGAACAAAAGCATGAGCCACACATCTGTCATCGAATTGTTCACGGTGTAGGCACCAATTGCGCAAATCACTATGATGATGGGCGCCATGATGGAAAATGAGATTCTCATAATAGCGGCAAAAAGCGGGACCGTCGCCAACACAACGATAAGGCCGACAATATTGCCGAGATACATACTCGCAATAAGACCCCATACGAAATCTTTCTGCTCGACAAACAAAAGAGGGCCAGGC
>DATNAI010000196.1:0-2506 GCA_035572875.1 Castellaniella sp.
TTGCACATCTCCCGGTCCGGCGCCTACCTGCGCGTCCAGCGGCTGGAAGAAGCCGGGGTGATTACCGGCTATTCCGCCTGGGTGGATCCGCAGCGGTACGGGTACGGCCTGTCCGCGTACGTGCACTTGAAGATCACCGCAGCCTGGCGACTAGCTACCTGTTTTCCGGCGCCTTCGAGCCGACCGGTATACCCCCGATCGCCCCGTCCGAGACGTAGCAGCGGGCCGCTGCGCGGTCGACCACATCACGTAGCTGGTGGCGGCGGGGGCACCTCATCTTGCGAAATCTGGTGGGCGCAACTGGGTTCGAACCAGTGACCCCTCGCTTGTAGGACGCAACCGAACCGTCGCCGGACGTTGCCCAGCGTCGCCCGAAGAGCCAGCTAGCTGAAGACATCGTCGTCAGACGTCGCCCAGTGTCTGTCTCCGTTGGCTCCCCGTTGGCTCCCCGAAATCTCGTTAGCCGAGCTAATTGATGGTACCGGCTTACGCGAGGATGCATGCGGGTACGCCATGCGCCACCATCACCGCATGCGTCCCATTCGCCATGGTGCCACCGCTCAGGAACAGCCAGACTGGCCCGCGACACCAGGCAAAGCCACCGGACGTATATCCCTTGCCCTCTTGACACGAATGAACCCCTATGGGCGCCGCGCCATCGCCACATGGGCCACGCCAGGGCCGAGGGCAGGCCCAGTATCGGAAGGGAAGCGCGCTGGTCTGCTGCGTCCTGCGCAGCGCCGTCGCAGCCCGTTCCTTCGGCGGTGGGCCCCGCCGCACCTCTGTCCACTCAAACGACCTGTCGGACAGCCCATGCCGTCGACCATGATGGCACTATGAGCGCCGTGCAATGGGGCAGTGTTTCTACGTGGGTGGCCGGGGTCGGGACCGTCGCAGCTGTCTCCCTCGCGCTGTGGGAAGCCAGGGGGGAGCGGAAAGAGCGCTTGCGCCGCGAACTCAGGCAACAAGCCGAGAGGATATCGGCGTGGTTCGTCGGGATGCACAAAGACCCGGACGGCGAGGACCCGGATGGCGGGAACCCAGATGGCGAGGACTCGCATCGCGACGCCTGGCTTCCTCCAGAGTTGCGTGGCCGGGTTGCCGACGTTGAGCTTCTCAACAATTCGGAAGACCCGGTGACCGACGTCCTGGTTTTCTTGTCGCGGGTCTCGTACAAGGTCCAGCGCTGGTGGGATCAAGAACCGGAGTACCGAGTCATGATTGGCGTCCTTCCACCCGGGCGATGGGCAATCAGGGTGCCTAAGAGCGCCGGCGCTATCGTGAATGTCAAGCTGGGGGGATCACCCGCCGGGTCTCGCGTGATCGCGGTTATCAGTTTCACTGACAGTGCGGGTAACCACTGGGCGAGAGGGGCTAGATCTGAACTACGGCGGCTGCCCGCCGCCGCATTCGAGTACTGGAAGGTCCACAGGGAGGATATCGATTGGCGGGTGCCAACACGCTTGAATTGACCCGAACTTGAATTGAACCCCGAAGTTGCGGCAGGCTCGCCGCAGGGTCCTTTTCCTGGTTGAAGGCTAGGCGGCGTCGAGGAGCCGGACGGGAGGGCTGTCCAAGTAGCCCATCGCGCCCACCTGCACGCTGATCAGCGCGACCTGGTGGCCCACCGCGTCGTGCATCTCACGGGCGATCCGCAGCCGCTCCTGCTGCACCCGGCGGCGCGCTTCGTGTTCCCGGCCTTCCTCCGCGCGCCTGGCCCGCTCCTCGAGCATGGCCTGGTGCGCGCGCATGGCCCGGACCGCCTGTCCAGTGGCGGCCGCCACCGCTGTCCACGGCATCACCGCCACATCGGACCACCCGGTCTTTGCTTGCAGGCTGAACACCAGGTGACCGGCGGGCAGGACGCCAGTGACGGCCGCGGTCCCCGCGATGGCCGGTGTCTTCTCGCTGCGCAGCGAGAACACGAACATCCCCGCGACCAGCGCGGGCCCGACGAGAAGATCCGGCGTTCCCGCGGCCATGGACGCGACCGCGCCAGCGGTGCTTACCGCCGCCAGAAGCCACGGCGGCCAGCGCACGATCAAGATGACGGCGAAGCTCACGTAGACCGGCATCGCGATCGTCACCCCCGCGGGTGACAAAGCATCGGGCTGGCGCGTGCTCGCGACCATCAGCGCGCAGGCGTACAGCGCGGCGGAGGCCGCGACCCACGCCATCACGCGGTGCGTGACCATGGCCCGGCGGCACCAGTCGCGCGCGGGACCGTCGCGGAGGCCCCGAACGCCGCCCGCGACGCGAACGCCCATGGCCAGGCCGCGAAGCCCCACACAGGGACTGTAAACAGCCCGCAGGCCGGACGGCAACCGGGCTACTGCCAGCGCAGTAGGCCCCGTGCCGCCCGGCTCCGGCGGCACCTGCGAACGCGGTAGCCAGCCGGAGGCCCTACCACGATCGAAGTGCACAAAAGACACCACGCCAGGCGGACGACGGGCGGCCCTCGATCCCGAACGATGGATGACGTCACGTCAGTCAATACGGGGAGATT
>DATNAI010000197.1:0-3345 GCA_035572875.1 Castellaniella sp.
CCGCTTTCTTGACCAGCGGGTGGAGGGACTGCGCGACGAGCCGCGCCCCGGTACGCCACGCACGATCGACGATGAGCGCATCGAAGCGGTGATCACCCGCACGCTGGAGAGCCAACCAGACGATGCGACGCACTGGAGTTCGCGCGGCATGGCGCGCGACAGTGGCCTCTCGGTCAGCACGGTGCAGCGGATCTGGCGCGCCTTCGGCCTGAAGCCGCATCCGCAGGAGACGTTCAAGCTGTCCACCGATCCGGAGTTCGTCGCCAAGGTGCGCGACGTCGTCGGGCTGTACATGGCCCCACCCGAGCACGCCTTGGTGCTGTGCGTGGATGAGAAGTCGCAGATCCAGGCGTTGGATCGCAGCCAGGCGGTGTTTCCGATGCGGCCCGGCCAGCCGGAGCGGCGCAGCCACGACTACGCCCGGCATGGGACGACTTCGCTGTTTGCCGCGCTGGATGTTGCCACCGGTCGGGTGATCGGCCAGTGCTATCCGCGCCATCGGGCAGAGGAGTTCCGCCAGTTCCTCGACGAAATCGAAGGCCGTGTGCTGCGCGATCTCGACGTGCATCTGATCTGGGACAACTATGCCACGCACAAGACCGCACTGATCCGTGACTGGCTGGCGAAGCGTCCGCACTGGCATGTGCATCTGACCCCGACCAGCAGTTCCTGGCTGAACCAGGTCGAGCGCTTCTTTGCCAAGCTGACCGAGAAGCAGATTCGCCGCGGCGTTCACCGCAGCGTTGAGGAACTCGAGGCCGCCATCACAGTTTGTCTCGACAAGCATAACGCTGAACCGAAGCCATTCCGCTGGGTCAAATCGGCCAGCGACATCCTCGCCGCCATCGAGCGCTTCTGCATCTACAACACTTCACCGACATGATATGACGGACTTCAGGTTCAGGACACTAGATTCGCGCCAGATCAGCGCATTCCCTTAAAAACTCTTCTTTAAGCCTGCTGTCCTCGGCGAGGCTGCCGAACCAGGCGTTGGTCACCATGCGGCCGCGGTGAGAAGATCGGACGCCTCGGTGCGTCTTGCACATGTGAACGGCGCTGATCCGAATGGCGACACCGCGGGAGGCAGTGCGGTCCATGATAAACTGACCGATTTGCTTGACGAGTTCCTCCTGTATTTGCAGGCGCCCGCAGAAATGCTGAACAATCCGGTCGTATTTTGAAAGGCCGATGATCTTCCCTTCGATAGACGGAAGAAGGCCGATATAGGCTTCGCCATAAATCGGCATGAGGTGATGGGCACAGGTCGAGCGGATGTCGATGGGGCCGATAGAAATAAGCTGATCATAGGCTGCGACATTCTCAAACTCCGTCAAGTTCGGCGGGCTGGAGAAGCGGCCATGCATGATCTCATCAACAAACATGCGGGCAACGCGAAGCGGGGTCTCTCGAGTATTATGGTCATTCCTATGATCAATATGAAAGATGTCGAGCAACTCCGCCACCTTGTCAGCGGCTGCCGCGATCATTGCGGCCCGTTCGGTGATGCCGAGCGGGGTTTCAATGGCTTCGTTTGCCCGACGAGCGGGTCGGAGCCGATGGACAATAGACATTAGGCAAGCTTCCCCTTGTTAGGGGCCACCCGCTGACTCGCAGAATAAGAGCAGCCTTCTGCCGCCCCGTTTATGCCGCGGCGAAGCACGACGCGTTCAAGACCGGGAAGCGTCGGGACAAGCTGATCCCAGATCCACATGGCAACGTTTTCGAGAGTCGGAACCTCCAAGCCGGGTATTTCATTGAGATAACGGCCGTCTATTCGTCTCTTAACAAGTCCGATAGCCGCTTCCACCTCGTACAGATTATGGGTCCAACCGAACGTCGGATCCCGTTTGCCGGTGAGATAGACCGTTCCAATGAATGAATGCCCATGCAGACCGGAGTACGGTGGAATTTGATGGGCTGCCTCAAAGGTGAATTCGACGAATGTTTCAAGCACCTGTGGCTCCCCCGGCCGGAAATGTCGCATTCACAAACGAGTTACCACACCTGAGGCTAAGGTCGCAATGTGAATTGAACTCAACTTGGACGTTATGCGCGCCTTGTATGGCGCTAATGCATTTTCCATCAGACCGCACCGGGTATCCACGCAGCGATCTGGTAACCAGCGCCGACGAAATGACATGGCTTCGCGTGGCGTGGGTCGATGCGGTGCATTGGGTGCGTACAGCGTCGCCGATCTCGTTGCCCACATCGACAGCTTCATCGCCAACTACAATGCCGGCGCAAAGCCCTTCGTCTGGACCAAGACCACGGTCCACCAGAAGCGGCTCAAGCCGTGTTTCGCAGATCAAAGCACCGTCTGCCTCTCCATCTCCCCGTGCAGGGGCTTGAGCCGCGCCAGGGCGTGCGACCCGCGCCGGGGCGCTCTGGAGCGTGACAGCGCGCTCCGGGGTCCCACGTTCGGCCAGAAGCCGCACGGCAATGTCCCGTGCCGCACTCGGGTGCTTCGGCCCGGCGCACGACGTCCAGGATGGCGCGCGCAAGGTGCCCGTGCGGGAAGTGCAGCACCTCGGGCCGGTGAATGTCAAGCAAGTTGCCGCGCGGCATACGTAATGATCTTTGTTTATGCGACCCCTCTGTTTCATGTGTTTGACTGGCTCTGGAGCAAGGCGGCCTGGACCACGGCATCCCGCTCTGGGTTGAGTGTCACGGCTGCGATCGGCGTCCAGTTCCGGGTCTGACCACTCCAGCGTCGTGGATTGGCGCCAGACACCCCAGACATCCTCATGCTCTCGCGGAGGTGGGTGTTGCGGTGGCTGAGGAGGGCTGCACGTTCATTCTCACCCCGGTGTTTTTGGTGCCCGGCGGTCGAGAACCTGGCGCGGCGGCCGAGCGACGAGCGGATGGGCGGTGGCTCGATCAGGCCCCTTCCTTTTCGGTGCCGCTGCCTGCCCGGGCATCCGTGTGCCCAAACACCCGTGCAGTGACGTTGTTGCGCCACAGATCGGCGGGCCGCAGGTAGCCGAGCGCCACCGCGGTGGGCTGATGCCGGATCTGGCGCATCAGCTCGGCCAGTCCCGCCCCGGCATCGCCGGCGGCGGTGGCCAGCCCGGCGCGCAGGCTGTGCCCGGCATAGCGCGCGGGATCGAGCCCCGCTGCCGCGGCGGCCTGCTTGACCAGCCGCACCACCGCCTTGTCCGACAGCGGGTCGCCCGATACCCGCCCCGCTTTGCTGACGGCGCAGAACAGCGGCCGCTCCGCCTGCGCCGCCGCGCCCAGGCCCGGTGCCAGATCGGCCGCCCGGCGGCGATGGTCCAGCCAGGCCTGCAGCGCCATGAGCGGACAGAAATCCAACGCCGCCGGATTGCGCCAGATCGCGACGTCCTG
>DATNAI010000198.1:0-6141 GCA_035572875.1 Castellaniella sp.
ACGAATCGCCCGCACCGATCATGTATGGCGGCACGTCCTGACGCACCGAGCTGGTGCCTCCGATCATCACGTGCGCACCGATATGCACGAACTGGTGCACCGCCGTCAGGCCCCCCAGAATGGCCCAGTCGCCAATCTGCGTATGGCCTCCCATCTGGACGCTGTTGGCGATCACGACATGGCTGCCCACCTGGCAGTCGTGCGCGACGTGGACATACGCCATGATCCAGTTATCGTCGCCGATCCGCGTCGTGCCGACATCCTGGACCGTTCCGGTATTGACGGTGACAAATTCCCGGAATGTATTGCCCTGGCCGATGGTGAGCGCCGTGGGTTCCCCGGCGTATTTCTTGTCCTGGGGAATGCCGCCTATGGAACAGTATCCGTAGAAATGATTGTCCGGGCCAACGGTCGTATGACCGTCGATCACGCAATGCGGTCCGACGCGGGTGCCGGCTCCCAGGAGAACGTGTTCACCGATGATGCTGTAAGGCCCCACGGTGACGCCGTCTTCCAGTGTGGCCCCTGGCGCGACGATCGCGGTGGAATGGATCTGCGCTACCGCCATCATTCCTCCAGAATGCGGACCGCACACATGATCTTGGCTTCGGCGGCGATCTGGTCACCGACCTTGGCCACCGCCGTGTACTTGCAGATCGACCGGCTCAGCTTGTCGGCAGACACTTCCATGCGGAGTTGATCCCCAGGCACGACCGGACGGCGAAACCGGGCGCCGTCGACGCCAACCAGATAGTAGGCGATCTTGGTGCTGGCCAGATTGGGTGCGCCAGCGTCCGCGAAGGAAAACAGAGCCGCAGCCTGCGCAAGCGCCTCGATGATCAGAACACCCGGCATGACCGGGTGGTGGGCAAAGTGACCCTGAAAGAACGGCTCGTTGTAGGTGACATTCTTGATGGCCACGATGCTCTTGCCGGGGTCCATTTCCAGGACGCGGTCCACGAGCAGCATCGGCTGCCGGTGTGGCAACCGCTCCATGATGTCCTTGATATCGAGTTCCATTATTTGTCCTGCTTGTTGTTCGCCGGCTCATCGGCGGCATCCGAAGGGCCCTGCCGTTCTGTCGCGCGCACGCGCCTGCGAAGCTGCGCCAACTGGCCAATCACCGCTGCATTATGTTGCCAGGCGGAATGCTCGGCCACCGGAAACACCCCGGTATAGCGGCCCGCCTTCAGAATATCGGAAGTGACGGCCGTGCCGCCCGAAATATGCACATCGTCGCCCAGCGTGAGATGGCCGCCGAACATGGCGGCGCCACCGATCACACAGCGCTGACCCATGGTGGTGGAACCCGCAACTCCGACACAGGCCGCCATCGCAGTATGATCGCCGATGCGGCAATTATGGCCGATCATGATCTGATTATCGAGCTTGACACCATTACCTAGAACCGTGTCCTCGACGGCGCCCCTGTCCACGGTGGTATTGGCGCCGATTTCCACGTCATCGCCAATGCACACGCCTCCGAGCTGCGCGATCTTCGCCCAAGCGCCAGGCGTGCGCGGATCAGGCGCGAAGCCGAAGCCATCCGCACCCAGCACCACCCCCGAGTGGAGAATGGCCCGCGCGCCGACCCGGACGCCATGATAAAGCGTGACATGCGCGTGCAGCAGGCTGTCGCGCCCGATCCTGCAATCCGGCCCTATGGTGCAGCCCGCACCGATACGCACTCCCGCTTCCAGGTGCACTCTGGCCTCGATGACGGCCAGAGGGCCTATGGTGACGTTCTCGTCCAGCACGGCATCCGCAGCGACCACCGCGCTGGGATGGACGCCGCCCGGCAGCCCGGACAGTCGGTGCCGGTCGAACCATTGCGCCAGCAGCGCATACATCAGATAGGGCTGCGGGCACAGAACCGCGACCCACGGTACCGACGCAGGATGCCGCTCACGAAACGATTTCCAATCCTGAGGCCGCAGAATCACGGCCGCCGCCTGGCAATCATCCAGCTGAGCGTGCAATTTCGGATTGGACAGGAAGCTGATCTCGCTGGCACCCGCTGCCGACAGCGAGCCGATGCCGGCGATGCGAGGATCGATGCCGCCATCGGGCGCCTGGAGCGTGCACCCCAGGCCGACGGTGTCAGCGGTTTTGAGAAGTTGCGAGAGTGCAGGAGCCCTCTCGGGCGCGAGCAGCACAGGCATCGGCGATCAACTGCCCAGGGCTTTGATGACCTGGTCGGTGATATCGACGCGGGGGCTCACGGTCACTGCGTCCTGGATGATCAGATCGTAGTTCTGCTGCTGCGCGATTTTCTTGATGGCGGCGTCCGCCTTTTCCACGATCGCCGAGAACTCTTCGTTCCGGCGGCGATTGAAGTCTTCCTGGAATTCGCGGCGTTTGCGCTGGAGCTCCGAATCCATGTCCTGAAGCTGGCGCTGACGCTTGATGCGATCGGCCTCGGACAGCACCGGGGCGTCCTTGTCCAGCTTTTGGGCCTGGGCCCGCAGATCGTCGGAGAGCTTCTGCAGATCCTGGTTACGCTTCTTGAATTCGGCCTCGATCTTGGCCTGCGCGGCCTTCGCAGGCTTTGAATCGCGCAGGATGCGCTCGGTGCTGACGAACCCGATCTTGGTGCCTTGTGCATAAGAGGGCGCGACTGGCAGCGCCCCGAGGCCGATCACAGCCGCCACTGCGATGACAAGCGGCCCGCGCACAACGCGACGGGTCATAACCGAAACATTCAAACCTGAGAGAAACATGATGTGGAATCCACCTGGGACGAGCTGCTACAAAAGGGGTTATTGTGCCATCAAACGGCGCGACCGGGTTCAGAAACCGGTACCAATCTGGAACTGGAAGACCTGTTTCTGGTCGCCTTCCTTGGCGTTCAGCGCCTGGCCGAACGACAGTTGCAGCGGTCCCAGCGGGGATTCCCAGGACAGCCCCAGGCCGGCGGAATATTTCCAGCCGCAGGGGTCGACCGATGGCGACGAGGCGTATCCGGCCGGGCAGCCAAACCCGTCGGTCGTGGAAATCTGGCCGGCATCCGTGAAGATGAACCAGCGCAGCGTGCGATCACGCGAGGCGCCCGGGAACGGCAGATAGAGCTGCGCGTTGGCCACCATCCGGCGCGAGCCGCCCAGATTGGTGCCGGTAACCGTGTCCACCGGGCCCAGGGACGCGCCCCGGAAGCCGCGCACCGATCCAATGCCGCCGGCATACATGTTCTTGATGACAGGGAATGGCTTGCCGGCCTCGCCGTACGTCTTTTCCCAATCGACCTGCCCGTTCAAAGCAAACGTGAAGGCGCGCCCAAGGGGCCAGAAAAACTGCTGCTGGCCGCTGAGCTTGTAGTATTTCAGGTCGATCGTGGACACGTCGCTGGACACGCGGGTGTAGCTGCCTTTGTGCGGCGCCAGCGCGCTGTCCCGGGTGTCCTTGGCCCAGCCCAGGCTGAAGATTGCCGAATTCGTCGTGTCGCCGTAAAACTTTTGCACATAATCGACATAGGCCTGAGGCGCCTGGAAAGGCCCCGAGAGGTTGATGTCGTTGATGGAATTGTGCTCAAACGTGACGCCGGCAAAAACGCGGTCGGTCTCGGAGATCGGAACGCCGAAGTTCAGGCCTGCGCCCAGCGACTCCACCGAATACCATCCCAGGGAACCGCTGCCATCCACGTTGTACGGCGTGGTGCGCCGGTAATACAGCGACGTGGTCTTGCTGATGCCGTCCTGGGTCCAGTACGGGTTGGTGTGCGACAGGACCGCCGCCCGGTTCGTGGCGCTGGTGTTGACATTCAACGACAGGGAATTGCCGCTGCCAAAGACATTGTCCTGGCTGATTCCGGCTGACAGCATGAGCTTGTCGGTCGTGCCGTAGCCAATCCCCAGATTGACCATCCCGGTGGGCTTTTCCTTCACACCGACGTTGACGTCCACCTGGTCGGGCGTGCCCGGCACTGGCTCGGTCTTCACGTCGACATCCGTGAAGTAGCCCAGGCGATCGATGCGTTCCTTGGATGTCTTGATGCTCGAGGCGTCATACCAGGCGGCCTCCTGCTGGCGCATCTCCCGGCGCACCACCTCGTCCCGGGTGCGTGTATTGCCGCCCACGTTGATCCGGCGCACATAGACTCGCCGGCCGGGATCCACGTAGAAAGTCAGGCTTGCAACGTGATGGTCCCGATCCAGTACGGGATTGGGGTTCACGTTGGCAAACGCATAACCCAAGGTGCCCAGATAATCAGTGATGGACTTGGCTACCGCGTTGGTCTTCTCGGCCGAGAACGTCTGGCCTTCCTTGACGGTCACGAGCGGCTTGAGCTTGTCGTCCAGCCCCAGCAGGTCGCCCGCAAGATCGACCTTCCCCAGCTTGTAGGGTTGGCCCTCGTGCACCGTCATGGTGATGTAGATGGACTTGCGATCCGGCGAAATCGTGACCTGGGGCGACTCCATGGAAAACTCCAAGTAGCCGCGGTCCAGGTAGTAGGAACGGATGCGTTCCACATCGCCTTCGAGTTTCTCCCGGGAATACTTGTTGGTGCCGGTGTACCAGGTCATGACGCCACCGGTCGTCAGTTCCATCTGGTCTTCCAGCGTCCCGGACGAGAACGCCTTGTTGCCGATGAACTCGATCCTGGAGATCGTCGCCACGCCACCTTCGAAGATGTCGAAGCTCACGCCCACGCGGTTGCGCGGCAGCGGCGTGATGACGGGATTGATCTGTACCCCGTACTTGCCCTTGGACAGATACTGCTGCTTGATCTCGAAGACCGCTCGGTCCAGCATGGCCTGGTCAAAGACGCGCCCCTGCCCGAAGCCTACCTGGGACAACGATTTCGACAGCGCTTTCACGTCGAATTCGCGCATGCCGTTGAAATTGATCGACGCGATGGTGGGCCGTTCCTGGACCGACACCACCAGCACATCGCCGCGCGCGTCGATCTTGACGTCGTTGAAGAACCCGGTTCCGTAAAGTTTCTGGATGGCGGTGGAGGCCTGTTCTTCTGTAAACGTCTGGCCGATCTTGACGGGCAGATAGGTGAAGATAGTCCCTGGATCGACACGCTCCAGTCCCTGAACCTGAATGTCATGCACCACGAAAGGCGTAAAGGCCGCTGCCACGGCCGGTGCCAGCAAGGTTGCCAGCATCAGCGAAATGGCACGCTTGGACAAACGAAACTTCCGGGGAGACGACATCCTGGCAATCCTTTTCAAGCCGCGAGGGGATAAGGCATCAACGATGCGCGATTGTAAGTCACAACGTCGTCAACTGAAAAGCCGCTCAAAATCGTTGAATAGCGCCAGAACCATCAGTCCCATCACCGTCGCGAGCCCCAGGCGGAAGCCCACGTCCCGGATGCGCTCCGGAACGGGCCGCCCCCCGCGCAACGCCTCCGCCACATAGAACAACAGGTGGCCCCCATCCAGCATGGGAATGGGCAGCAGATTCAGCACACCGATGCTGATACTGATGAGGGCCAGGAAATCCAGATAAGCCTCCAGGCCGATACGAGCCGTTCGTCCCGCATATTCCGCGATGGTCACCGGCCCGCTGATGGTCCGCCAGGAAGCCTCGCCGACCAGCATGCGCCCCAGCATGCGCAGCGTGAACACACTCATGTCCGCGGTTCGCCCGATCCCCGTGACAAGGCTGTCCACCAGCCCCTGCCTCACCAGTACCCGCTGCTGCCGTCCCTGGACCAGAGCGCCAATTCGCCCGACTGGCGTGCGCGCGGCATCCGCCTCCGGCCGGGGGGTGACCACCAGAGAGATCTCGGCGCCCTGGCGCGAGACGACCAGGGTCAGAGGCCGGCCAGCATGATCCTGGATGATCGACACGAATTGCTGGATCGACGGGTGCTCGACGGCAGCAATGGAACGAACCTCGTCCCCCGGCCGCAACCCGGCTTGCTCGGCTGCCCCACCGGGCGTGAGCGTCCCGATGACCGGAACCGGAGGGGCAAGGCCCAGTCCGGCGGCGGACAACGGATCTGTCTGGCTCGAGGAACTCGTCTCAGGCGCAGGAATTTGCAAGGTGACGCTCCGGAGGCCACCGCTCGGTGCTTGCACTCCGAGCGAAACCGTGCCCCCCACGGTCGCCGGCTGCATGAGATGCCAGCGAGCCTGTGTCCACGACGCGACGGGCTGGCCATCCACGGATTTCAGGATCTCGCCCGCA
>DATNAI010000199.1:0-6364 GCA_035572875.1 Castellaniella sp.
AGCGCCATCACGGGGATGCCGAGCCGCACGCATTCTTCGGCGGTGGCCAGCAGTGTGTCCGGCGAGTGGCGCACGACGCCGGGCATGGCGGCCACCGGCTCGCGCACGTTCTGCCCCTCGCGCACGAACACCGGGTAGATCAGGTCATCCACGGACAGGCGGTTCTCGCGCACCAGTCGGCGCGAGAAGTCGTCGCGCCGGTTGCGGCGCAGCCGCAGGGTGGGGAAATCGGTTTGAGGCAGAAATCGGGTCATGGGAACTCCGGGGTTTACGGCACGATCTGGGGCGAGATCCAGTTTTCGATATGGAGGCCGGCCTCTTCCAGGCCGATGCGGCGGGGTGCGGAAAACGGCAGTGCCGTCAGCGTGCCGATCTCCGCCAGGTCGCGGCGGGTCTGCTGCGCGGCTTTCACCCGCTGGCCGTAGGGCAGTTTGTCGGCCTTGGTCAGCAAGGCGAGGGTCGGCAGCCCGCGCAGGCCGATCCAGTGCGCGAGGCGGCGGTCCAGCTCGGTGACCCCGCGCCGGATGTCCACCACCATCACCACGCCCGCCAGGCTGGTGCGCTGGTGCAGGTAGTCCCCCAGGACCTCGGCCCAGGCTTCGCGGGCCTTCTGGTCGATGGCGGCGTAGCCGTAGCCCGGCAGGTCCACCAGGAACCCCAGCCAGGCATCCGGTTCGACGGGATCCGGGATGCCGAACAGATTGATGAGCCGTGTGCGACCCGGCGTCTTGCTGGAGAATGCGAGCTGCTTCTGGTTCACCAGCACGTTGATCGCCGACGACTTGCCGGCGTTCGAACGCCCCACGAAAGCGACTTCGGAGGTGGTGGGCGGGGGAAGCTGGTCCAGGCGGGCGGCGGAAACCGTGAACCGGGCGCGGTGGAGAAGGGACACGGGGTGCGGTCTCGATGGAGGGGCAATGAAGGAGATGATCGCTATTGTATAATTTCGTATTGAACTTGTTGTGCCTGATGCCGCGTCGGCCTGCGGGTCTGCTCGGGCACGACCCTGGTGGCGCCGCTTGGCGCCAGGATCGAACCATATCCGAGGACCTCATGAAGCGCGCGCTTTCCAGTTTGTTCGTGGCCGGCAGCCTGGTGCTTGCCGGTGTCATTCCGGGCTTGACCCAAGCCCAGGATGCGCCCCAGAAGCCGGACGTCAAGGCTGGTGAGCAACTTTTCGTCCATGGCGATACGTCGCGCGGGGTCCTGGCCTGTATGACCTGTCACGGCGCGGCGGGCAACAGCACCATTCCGGCCAATCCGAATCTGGCCGGCATGCCCCACGAATACATTGCGAAGCAACTGCGGGACTTCCAGGCGCACGACAAAACGCCGCCTGTCCGCACCGGCGCCAATGGCGCGCCCACCATCATGAGCAGCATCGCCGCCAATCTGAAGCCCCAGGACATCCAGAACCTCGCCCTGTACCTGTCGCAGCAGCCGCTGGACTGGGACAAGGCCGGCACGGCCACCAAGCCGGCGACCAAGGATCTGGGCCAGCGCATCTGGCGCGCCGGCATCGCCGACCGCAATGTGCCGGCCTGCGCCGCGTGCCACTCGGCCAATGGCAAGGGCTTGCCCGCTGAGTTTCCGCGCCTGGCGGGCCAGCATCCGGAATACATTCTGGAACAACTCAAGCTCTTCCGTTCGGGCGACCGCCAGAACGAGATCATGCATGACATCGCTGATCGCATGAACGACCAGGATCTCGCGGCCGTGGCCGATTACGCGGCGGGTCTGCGCTGATCGATCGCCCTTCACGGAACGCCCTTCTCGCCCCGGTCTGATTCCCGGGTTGCGGCTGGGGTCTTGGTGGACTGCGGTGCAAAGTCGCTGTATGGTTGAGGCTTAAAAGCTCATCGGGGGGTGCGCGCAAGCGCGCGCCCCCTTTTTTTACGGAATCGGGTCCTCGTGTCATCTCTTTCCCGTTTTCGCGCCCGCGGCGCGGACGTCATCGAATTGCTGGGTTCGATGCGCTTTGCCATCAGCCTGCTGGTGTTCATTTGCGTGGCCAGCCTGATCGGCACCATCATTCAGCAGAACCAGGCGGCTACTACTTACATCGATCGGTTCGGCCCCTTCTGGTTTGCCGTCTTCAGTGAGTTTTCGCTCTGGCAGATCTACAACAGCACGTGGTTCCTGCTGGTCATGTCCTTCCTGGTGGTGTCCACCACGCTGTGCGTGTTCCGCAATGCGCCCAAGATGCTGCGGGATGCGCGCTCTTTCCGGGAATACGTACGGGGCAGCAGCCTGCGCGCGTTCCACCACCGGGTGGAGCTGGCCAGTGCCCAGACGCCGGCGCAGGCGCGTGACAACGTCGGCAAGCTGCTGCGCGCACAGGGCTACCGCTATCGGGTGCGGGAAGACGGCGACAGCCTGATGGTCGCCGCCAAAAAAGGCGGCGCGAACCGGCTGGGCTATATTTTTGCGCACACCGCCATCGTGGTGGTTCTGTTGGGCGGCCTGCTCGACAGCGAGCTGCCGGTGCGCCTGCAAACCTGGTTGTTCGACAAGCAGCCCGTCGTGGGAAACATGCTGATTTCGGACGTGCCGCAGTCCGGCCGGCTGTCGGCGTACAACCCCAGCTTCCGCGCCAACATGCTGCTGCCTGACGGCAAGCAGAGCAGCATGGGCATCGTGTCCTCCGGCCGGGGCGTGCTGCTGCAACCGCTGCCATTCACGCTCCACCTGAAGAAGTTCTACATCGACTATTACAGCAACGGGCAGCCCAGCGACTTCCGCAGCGACGTCACCGTCACGGACCTCGGCAGCGGCAAATCCTTTGATCGCACCATTCTGGTCAATGAGCCGCTGCACTACGACGGCGTGACCGTGTACCAGTCCAGCTTTGACGATGGCGGCAGCAAGCTGAAGCTCAAGGCCTGGCCGCTGAAGGGCGCCGATGCCCAGCCCGCCGCGCTGGACGGCACCGTGGGCGGCAACGGCACCCTGCCGGGCACCAAGCTCGCGGTCGACTTCACGGGGCTGCGCGTGATCAATGTCGAGGATCTGGGCGCCACCAAGGATCCGCAACCCAAGAGCATAGTGGCCGAGGTGGCCGCAGTCACGGGCAGCGGGGCCCGCGCGCCCAACAAGAACCTGCACAATGTGGGACCCAGCGTGCAGTATCGGGTAGTCGGGGACGACGGGCAGTCGCACGACTTCAACCAGTACATGCTGCCGGTCAAGCTCGACGGCTTCCCGGTGTTCCTGATGGGCACGCGCGACGATGCATCCCAGCCGTATCGCTATTTGCGCATCCCGGCCGACGATCAGGGCGGGATGACCGAATTCATGCGGTTGCGGGCCGCGCTGGATGACCCCGCCCTGCGCGAGGAAGCAGCCCGCCGCTTTGCGCGCCGCAGTGCGCCGGACGGCGAGCAGCAGGATCTGATGTTCGAGGCCGCGCGCGGCGCATTGCGCACCTTTGCGACGCAGGGCTTCAATGGCATCATTGCTTCGGCCCCGGCGGATCAGCGCGAAAAGATACTGAATTTTGCGGTTCCCATGATCCAGTTGAGCCTGGTGGAGCTGCGCGACCTGGTCCACGAGCAGGCACATGAGCCGCTCGTGCCGCGCGAGGGGACGAAGGGCGAACACGAACTGCAATGGATGCGGCTGGCCGTGTTGGCGCTGGCATCGCTTCCGGATTATCCTGCCCCTGTCGCCTTGCAGCTTTCCAGTTTCGACCAGGTTCAGGCCAGCGTCTTCCAGATCGCGCGCAGTCCGGGCAAGAACATCGTCTATATCGGCTGCATTCTGCTCGTGCTGGGCGTGTTTTCGATGTTCTACATCCGCGAGCGCCGGATATGGGTGTGGATCCGGCCGTCCGATCAGGGCCATGGGAGCCATTGGCTCGCGGCCATGACCACGCAGCGCCGCACACTGGATTTCAATCACGAATTTGAGCGGCTGCGCGAAGCCTTGCGCCGCCTGTCTACCGGAGGATCCGACCATGACGTCTGACACCATTACCCACGATCCCTTGACACTGTGGTCGCTGGGCGCGAATTCGAGCGGCGACCATCGTGGCAGGCGGGGCCGGCCGGACTGGACCGATTTCGGATTCTTCCTGGTGCTCGCCATCGGCGCCGGGTACGTGCTCACCCAGTACGGCAGCTTCATGAACTACTACGAGAAGCTGCTCCTGGTGGGCGCGGTGGCCGTGTTCAGTTGGCTGGGCTGGCTGTGGCGCCCGATGCGGACGCTCATGATCGCCAGTGGGCTGACGGCGCTGCTGGCCATCTGGCTGTACAGCCCGACCGGCGTTCTGCTGCAGGGCGACCTGACTCGGGCCGATACCAACTTCCTCCTGAAATACCTGATCTCGTCGCAGTCCGCCATTCTGTGGATGTGCGCGTTGTTCTTCCTGGCGACCGTTTGCTATTGGATCGGGTTCGCCAGCGACACGGCGGCCTGGCTGGGCACGGTGCTGACGTGGGGAGCCGTTTACGCCGGCCTGACCGGCCTGCTGGTGCGGTGGCGTGAAGGCCACCTGCTGGGGCCGGACATTGGCCACATTCCGGTCAGCAATCTGTATGAAGTCTTCGTGCTGTTCGCGCTCATCACCGCGCTGTTCTACCTGTATTACGAACGGCGCTATGCCACGCGGGCGCTGGGCGGCTTTGCGCTGCTGGTGATCAGTTCGCTGGTGGTGTTCCTGCTGTGGTACTCGTTTACCCGCGATGCCTATCAGATCGCGCCGCTGGTGCCGGCCCTGAAGAGCTGGTGGATGAAGCTGCACGTGCCGGCCAATTTCATCGGCTACGGCACCTTCAGCCTGGCGGCGATGGTGGGGTTTGCCTACCTGGTGAAGGCGCACGGCGAGACGCGTGGCTGGAAACCGCTCATCCCGCTGTTCGTGCTGGGGGCGGTGCTGTGTGCGGAGCCGGTGGTCTTCAGTGCTCGCGAGTTGTCCCCGATCTGGATGGTGTATTTCGGCGTGGGGCTGCTCATCGTCGGCGGGATTCTCGCCATGCGCGCGCCGATCGCTCAACGGCTGCCTTCACTCGAAGTCCTGGATGACGTCATGTATCGCGCGATTGCCGTCGGTTTCGCGTTCTTCACGGTGGCGACCATCCTGGGGGCGCTCTGGGCCGCGGATGCCTGGGGTACGTACTGGCAGTGGGATCCCAAGGAAACCTGGGCGCTGATCGTCTGGCTGAACTATGCCGCGTGGTTGCATATGCGGCTCATGAAGGGCCTGCGCGGCTCCATGGCGGCGTATTGGGCGCTGTGCGGCCTGGTGGTCACGAGCTTTGCCTTCCTCGGCGTGAACATGTTCCTGTCGGGGCTGCATTCCTACGGCGAACTCTGATCGGGAGCATGGCGGGCGCGCGCATCACACGCGCCGCCCGCTGATTTCCTCGATATAGGCCTTGGTGGCCGCGTCCTTTATCATGGGCAGGATGCTGTCGTAGGCGAGTATCTCGGCGGGTGCGCGCGACGCCGACACCACATAGCCCTGGATGTGGTCCACGCCCATCTCGGTCAGCGTGCGCAGCGTGGGCAGGTCCTCCACCCATTCGGCGATGCATTCCATACCCAGATTGTGGGCCAGGTCCACGATGCTGTTGACGATGGCGATGTTGGCGTCGCTGGCCAGCATGTCGCGGATCAGGGTGCCATCGATCTTGATCATGTCGGCGGGCAGCTCCTTCAGGTACGAGAAAGAGGTGTAGCCGGCCCCGAAGTCGTCCAGCGCCACGCGCGTCCCCATGCGCTGCAGGCGGCGCATGAATTGCCGGGTGCGCTCGAGGTCCTGCAAGGCCACGCCCTCCGTGATTTCCACGCACAGGCTGCGCGAGAACTGCGCGTGCTGGTTCAGGATTCCGAACAGCGTATCGATGAACCGGTCATCGTTGAGCGACACCCCGCTCAGGTTGATGTTCACCAGTTGCGTCTGGCCGAGCATGAGCCGGTGTTGGGCCATCCAGGCCAGCGTGGTGGAGAACACCCATTTGTCGATGGCCGTGATCATGCCGTTGTCCTCGGCCGCCTGGATGATCCGGGGGGTCTGCACCAGGCGCTCGCCCGAACTGCGGACCCTCAGCAGGACCTCGAAGTTGAGCGTGGTCAGCGGGTGGCGCAGCGACATGATGGGCTGCATTTCCAGATGGAAGTCTTTCGGGGGCTCGTCCTTGTCGAGCTGCTCGAAGAGGTACTGTTCATCGATGTGTTCGAAGAGCTCCTGGGCATTTTCCTCGTACAGGGTGATGTCGCGATGCTGTTTGCGCGCATCCCGGCAGGCCCGGCTGCCGGCCGCGATGGCGTCGGCCGGGTTCATCTTCCGGTCGATGTCGATGAGTCCCATCGCGGACTTGAGCTGGAACGCGCGTTCGCCTACGTATATCGGGGCGCTGTT
>DATNAI010000200.1:0-20790 GCA_035572875.1 Castellaniella sp.
GCACGCCGCGCAACTGGTCCAGCGTGGCCGTGTTCAAATCCACGGCGCCCGCTGCCCCCGTCCAGGTCAGGGCCGCCAGGCCGGCAGCCCGCAGAATGCGAGGCCAACCCGAACGTCCGGGCAACGCAACCGTCGAGGAGAGAAAGGGGTTCATGAGCACACTCCCATCAATGAAAAAGGTAGGCTCATGATGCCGCTCAGCCGCCCCGCGAGGCAGGCCCCGCGCCGGGTTTTGTCCCAGCGGGACAACCCGCACGGACAATTCAGGACAGGCGGCCGGATTCCAGCAGTGTGGTGGCATAGGCCGCCACGCCAGTCTGCACGTCGCAAAAAGGTGCCGTATATCCAGCCGCGCGCAGCTGCGTCAGATCCGCCTGGGTATGGCTCTGGTATCGGCCCTTCAGGTCATCGGGGAACGGGATGTAGCGCAGATGCCGGCCAGCCACCAGGCTCTCCAGCGACAGCGCCGGCAGCCCCTCGCTGAGGCGCAGCGTGTTGACCACGGTCTGCGCCACGTCATTGAAGGGTTGGGCCCGGCCTGTTCCGCAATTGAAGATGCCGGAAATCCCGGGATGGTCCAGGAAGAACAGATTGACCTTCACGACGTCATCGACGAATACGAAATCGCGCCGCTGGCCACCGTCGGGATACCCGTCCCAGCCGCCGAACAGGCGCACGTGCTGTTCGCGGCGATACTGGTTCATGTTGTGGAATGCGACCGACGCCATGCGGCCCTTGTGCTGCTCGCGCGGACCATAGACGTTGAAATAGCGCAGCCCCACCACCTGGGACTTCAGGCCATCCATGCGGCGACGCAAAACCTGGTCGAAAAGCAGCTTGGAATACCCGTAGACATTCAGGGGAGCCTCGAATCTGGGGTCCTCGACGTAATACGGTCCGGCACCATAGACGGCGGCGGACGACGCGTACAGGAAAGGAACCTCGCGCGCCTCGCAGTAATCCAGCAACTCCAGCGTGACACGGAAGTTGTTGTCCATCATGAACTGCCCGTTCCGCTCCGTGGTGTCCGAGCACGCCCCCTGATGGAGAACGGCATCCGGCCGGGGCAGTTCACCGCTCAGCACCCGGCGGCGGAACTCGTCCTTGTGCTGATAGTCGGCAATGGCCAGGCCCGCCAGATTCCGGAATTTGTCGCCGTCCGTCAGATCGTCGACCGCCAGAATGTCGGTCACACCGCGTGCATTGAGCCCACGGACCAGATTGCTGCCGATGAATCCCGCTGCGCCCGTGACGACGATCATGATGACAACTCCCCTGCAGTAACGATGGATGTTCCCAGCTTGCCCACGACGATACCGCCCGCCCGGTTGGCCCACTGCATGCACTCGAACCAGCTCAACCCGGTCGCACGCGTGACGGCCAGCGCGGCGAGCACCGTGTCGCCAGCCCCGGAGACGTCGAAAACCTCGTGCGCCCGAGCGTCCACATGCTGGCGGCCCGCCTCGGAGTAGAGCGTCATTCCCTGTTCCGAGCGCGTGATCAGCAAGGCCTCCAGGCCCAGTTCCCGCCGCAGTCCCTCGGCCCGGCGAGTCAGGTCGTCTTCGTCGACCCAGCGGCCCACGGCGTCCTGCATTTCGCTGCGATTGGGCGTCACCATTGTGGCACCCTGATAGCGCCGATAGCGGTGTCCCTTGGGGTCCACCAGCACCGGCATGCCCCGCGCACGGGCCAGCTCGATGAGGTGTTCCACCCGGCCCAGCGCGCCCTTGGCGTAGTCGGAGAGCACCAGCAGATCATGCTCCGACAGGAGATCCTGCAGGGCGGCATCCAGAGAATCCAGAGCCGCGGAGCCGGGATTCTGTTCGAAATCCACGCGCAGGAGCTGCTGCTGGCGGCCCAGCACCCGCATCTTCAGCGTGGTGTCCATACCGTCGGCGTCCTCGACCAGGCAATCGCGGATGCCGGCTTCGCCCGCCAGCAGGCGGATCTTGGCACCGGCCTCGTCCGCGCCCACGACCCCGAGCAGACTGGCCCGTGCGCCCAGCGCCACGATGTTGCGCGCCACATTCGCGGCGCCCCCCAGGCGATCGTCGCGGCGCGCGACGCGCACAACAGGGACCGGGGCTTCCGGCGAAATGCGTTCGACTTCGCCAAACCAGTAACGGTCCAGCATGATGTCGCCCACGACCAGTATCCTGGCGGCTCGCGCCGCCTGCAACGGATACGGTTTCATCGAATTTCCTCCAGTCGGCGAGGGCTATACGTTTCCCAGGCATTGCAGCCCGGACACTGCCAGTAATAGCGGCGCGCCTCGAAGCCACACTGCGAGCAGGCGTAACGGTCCAGGCGCTGGGAATGCTTGTGGATCATGCTGCGCAGCAGTCCCAGGTCCGCACCCGGAACCAGTGCGTCGTTGGTTGGCGCCCCGTCCGCGGCATGGGCCAGCTCGACCTCCAGCAGGCGATCCAGCCCGAGCAGCGAAGGGTGAGCCCGAAGCGCATCGCGCGCAAATCCCCAGGCGGGTCTGGAGCCGCTGTGCTCCCGCAACCCCCGGAATATCGCATTGAACAGGTCCAGCGTGGGCGTGCGCGCGTAGTGGGCCTGCAACAGCGCCAGACCTTCGTCAGCACGCCCCAGCGCGCCATGGCACTGCAGCAGCGCGTCCGCCACCAGGCCGGCATACTCCGGCGCGCTGGCCAGCACATCGCGCAAATTCGCGCACTGCCCCTCGATGTCGCCGCGCAGCCCGCACCATTTGGCGCGCAGCATTCGCACCCGCGTCTCGGACGCCGGCGAGCCTCCGTTTTGCCGGATGGCGTTCTCGGCGGCTTCCAGTGCCTGGGCGGCGCCCTCCTGATCGGGCGGCTGCGCGGACAGGCAGGCGAGCGCCCGCTCGCAGTGATAGTGGGCGAGCTGAGGCACCGGCTCATCGATGCGGCCCCGCAGATGCTGCACCGCCTCGATCGCGCGAGGCCAGTCGTGCTCCGACTCATAGATCCGGATCAGGGCGCGCAAGGCCTCCACCGCGTGGCCGGTGTGCAGCACGGCCTGGAATCCGTGCTCGGCACGATCCAGCAGGCCGGCCTTGAAAAAATCCTGCGCCAGCTCGATCTGCGCATTCTCGCGGTCGGGCAGCGGCAGGTCCTCGCGCAGCAGCAGGCTCTGATGCACGCGGATGGCCCGTTCGACTTCGCCGCGCCGGCGAAAAAGACTGCCCAGGGCGAAATGCAGCTCGGTGGTTTCAGGGTCCAGTTTCGCGACTTCGATGAAGGCGTCGATGGCGCGATCGGGCTCCTCGTTCAGAAGGAAATTCAGCCCCTTGAAGTACGAATCCGGCAGATTGCGGCTTTCGGACAGCATCTGCCGGAAGTCGAAGCGCGCGGCCACCCACCCGAGGCCGAACAGCACGGGAACGATAATGAGCCACCAAGGTTCGAAATTCACGCGGACCTGCGTTTCACAAGGGAGCCAGCGGAGCCGCCGTCTCGGGAATCACGGGCTGGGGCACGACCCGTGTCTTCGGCAAGGCGTCCTGGGCCCTCGCGAGCTCGCGCCGCAGGCGATTGATCTCGCGCCGGCGCTTGAGCATGGCGGTGGCAGCCACCAGCAGGCCGAAGGCCAGTCCCAGGACGAAAGCGGCCAGCATCACCACAATGAGAGGCACCTGCTGAACCACGTGGCCGCCAAAGAAGCCCACGTCCACCGGCGCCGTGTTCCTCAGGGCAAACAGCAGCACGATGACAAAAATCACCAGCCGCAATATCCAGACCAGGTAGCGCATTCTTCCAGCTCCGAGTGGGAATCCCGTCATTGTACGGTGAAAAATCGGCCCGTCCGCCGGCAAAAAGAACCGGCCCTCGCGGGCCGGTCGGTATGATGCCAGGTGGCCGCGATGGGCGGCACAGCGAAAGCGGCTTACTGGTTCATCAGGCGCGCCTGATAAAGATCAGCCACCGTGACCGGCTCGTCGGCGTCTCCGCCATCGGGACCCTCGTCCACACGCTCGCGAAGCTCCTTGCCCGGCTTGAAGTGAGGGACCAGCTTGGCCGGCACATGCACTCTCTCGCCCGACTTGGGGTTGCGCCCCACGCGCGGCTGACGCCGCGACAGGGAAAAGCTGCCGAAACCGCGAATCTCGATGCGCTGCCCCTGGGCGAGGGCCTCGGACATCGCATCGAGCACGGTCTTGACCGCAAGATCCATGTCGCGAGCCGCCAACTGAGGGTAGCGGCTCGCCAGGGCGGCGATCAGCTCGGACTTGGTGAGACCAGGCATCACTCGTCGCGCTGTTGGTCGAGCTTGGCCTTCAGCAGGGCGCCCAGATTGGTCGTCCCCGAAGAAGCGCTGGCTTCCGTCATGCGCTGGATGGTCTCCGCAGTCTCGGCGTTGTCACGCGCCTTGATGGAGAGCTGGATGGAACGCGCCTTGCGGTCGATGTTGACGATCATGGCTTCCACCGAGTCGCCCGCATGCAGCACGGTGCTGGCGTCTTCCACACGGCCTGCGGAAATTTCCGAAGCCCGCAGGTAGCCGTCCACGTCCACCGACAGGGTCACCACGGCACCCCTGGGTTCCACGGACTTCACCGTACCCGTGACGACGGCGCCCTTGTCGTAGGTCGCGACGAAGTTGTTGAACGGATCGCCTTCCATCTGCTTGATTCCCAGCGAGATGCGTTCCTTTTCGGTGTCGATACCCAGGACCACGGCGTCGATCTCGTCGCCCTTCTTGAAGTTGCGCACGGCTTCTTCGCCGGTTTCCGTCCAGGAGATATCGGACAGGTGCACCAGGCCATCGATACCGCCCGGCAGACCGACGAACACGCCGAAGTCGGTGATGGACTTGATGGCGCCATTGACCTTGTCGCCACGCTTGAAGTTCGCGGCGAAGTCTTCCCAGGGGTTCGGGCGGCACTGCTTCATGCCCAACGAGATGCGGCGGCGGTCCTCGTCGATTTCCAGGACCATGACTTCGACTTCCTCGCCCAGGGTCACGACCTTGCGCGGATCGACGTTCTTGTTGGTCCAGTCCATTTCGGACACGTGCACCAGACCCTCGATACCGGCTTCGACTTCAACGAACGCACCGTAGTCGGTCAGGTTCGTGACCTTGCCGAACAGCCGGGTGCCCTGCGGGTAGCGGCGGCCCAGCCCGATCCAGGGATCTTCGCCCAGCTGCTTCACGCCCAGCGAGACGCGGCACTTTTCCTGGTCGAACTTGAGGACCTTGGCTTCGATGTCCTGGCCCACCTGCAGCACTTCGGAGGGATGGCGGACACGGCGCCAGGCCATGTCGGTAATGTGCAAGAGACCGTCGATACCGCCCAGGTCGATGAACGCACCGTAGTCGGTGATGTTCTTGACCACACCCTTGACGATGGCACCTTCGTGCAGCGTCTCGAGCAGCTTTTCGCGCTCTTCGCCCATGCTGGCCTCGAGCACGGCGCGGCGCGACAACACGACGTTGTTGCGCTTGCGGTCGAGCTTGATGACCTTGAATTCCATGGTCTTGCCCTCGTAGGGCGTGGTGTCCTTGACGGGCCGCAGGTCGACCAGCGAGCCCGGCAGGAACGCGCGGATGCCGTTGGTCATGACCGTGAGGCCGCCCTTGACCTTGCCCGTGATGGTACCGGTGACCAGTTCGCCGGACTCCAGGGCCTGTTCAAGCTGCAGCCAGGCCGACAGGCGCTTGGCACGGTCGCGCGACAGAATGGTGTCGCCGTAGCCATTTTCCAGGGAATCGATGGCAACCGACACGAAATCGCCGGACTGGACTTCCAGGTCACCCTGGTCATTCAGAAATTCTTCCAGGGGAATATAGGCTTCTGACTTGAGCCCGGCGTTGACGACGACGAAATTGTGATCGACACGCACGACTTCGGCAGAGATGACCTCGCCGGAGCGCATGTTCTGATCTTTGATGCTTGCGGCAAACAGGTCGGCAAAGCTTTCGCCGCCGATTGCGGCTTCGGTGGAAAGGGTGGACATGAACGATTGATCCATAACGCCCGAAGGGCGATCATGACACGCCGGGACCATACCCGGCGGAGTGAACAAATCCCGCAGAAGGACGGCCGACCTACCGGCAAATCCTACGCGGGCCCGCGTGCCGACCAAAGGTCGAGCACCCTGGCGACGGTCTCGTCGATCCCGATGCGGGACGAATCCACCGTCACGGCATCACGCGCCGCCACAAGCGGCGCATGGGCCCGATCCCGATCCCGTGAGTCACGGGCGCGAAGATCTTCCAAAAGGTCGGATAGCTTAGCAGAAAAGCCTTTTCTCATCAACTGCTTATGACGACGATGGGCGCGTATTTCCACATCCGCATCCAGGAATATCTTCAGCGGCGCGTCCGGGAACACCACGGTCCCCATATCGCGGCCGTCGGCCACCAGTCCGGGCGCCCGGCGAAAGTCCCGCTGCCGCGCGAGCAAGGCCTTGCGCACGGCCGGCCAGGCCGCGACCCTGGAGGCCAGATTGCCGACCGCTTCCCGGCGGATTTCGTCCGTGATGTCCTCGGTGCCCAGCCGAATGATGCCCGGTTCGAAATGCGCATCCAGCGCCCGCGCGAGGCCGGCGGCCTGGGCCTCGTCGGAACCGTCGCCCCCCGCCCGCAGCACCGACAGCGCGGTGAGCCGGTACAGCGCACCGCTGTCCAGCGCGTGCCACCCCAGCGCCTGGGCTACGCGCTGCGCGATCGTTCCTTTGCCGGAAGCCGTGGGCCCGTCGATCGTGATGACCGGCACCGTCATGCTGTCTTCCATGAATCCCTCCCCATAGTCCCGCGCCCCCATCCTTGCCGCGTCAGGCATTCACCAATCGCTGGAAATCCGCAAAATAGTCTGGATAGGTCTTGCTCACGCACCCCGGATCCAGAATCGTGACCGGCACCGGACCAAAGGCTGCCAGCGAGAAGCACATGGCCATCCGGTGGTCGTCGTAGGTGCGGATCTCGGCCGCCCGCCATTGACCGTCCTGGATGGGATGCACCGTCAGGCTGTCGTCGGTGGCCTCGACGCGTGCGCCCAGGCGGCCGAGTTCGGACTGCATCGCGGCAATGCGATCGGTTTCCTTCACGCGCCAGCTTGCGATGTTGCGCAAGCGGCAAGGACCGTCGGCATACAAGGCCAGCACGGCCGCCGTCATGGCCGCATCCGGGATCAGGTTGAAATCCCGGTCGAAGGCCCGCAGCCGGGCGCCTTGCGCCACGGAGGGACCGCGCACGACCAGGGCCTGGGATTCGCGCATCACATTCGCCCCCATGGCTTGCACCACGTCGGCAAAGGCGATGTCCCCCTGGACACTGTCGCCGCCCACCCCCTGAATGCGGACCGGCCCCCCGGCAATCGCGCCCAGGCCCAGAAAATAGGAGGCGGAGGAGGCATCGCCTTCAATGGGAAACAGGCCGGGACTGCGATAGTGCGCGTCCGCCGACACCGTAAACCGCTCCCAGCCATCGCGCCGCACTGCCACACCGAAGCGCGCCATCAGCGCCAGCGTGATGCCGATATAGGGCTTGGAAATCAGCGGCCCGTCCAGCTCGATCACGAGATCGCGCCCACCGCGCTCCGCTGCGAGCGGCGCCGTCAGCAGCAACGCCGTCAGAAACTGGCTGGAGACCGAACCGCGCACCCGTATCGGGCGGTCGTCCGCCGGACCCCCGGGGGCCAGGCGCAAGGGCGGGTAGCCTTCACGTCCCTCGTAGCGGACGCGGCAGCCAAGAGCGCGCAACGCGTCCACCAGATCGCCGATGGGGCGCTCGTGCATGCGCGGCACGCCCGACAGGCGGTAATCGCCGCCCATGAGGGCCAATGCTGCCGTCAACGGCCGGAACGCCGTGCCCGCATTGCCCAGGAACAGATCCGCGCGCTTTTGCGGCCAGCGCGAGGATCCCGACAGCAGGACGCGGGATGACCCGGGCTGTTCGAGCGGCACTCCGAGCGTACGCAGCGCCGCGATCATGACCCGCGTATCGTCGGAATCCAGCAGGCCCGTCAACTCCGTCTGGCCGTCGGCCAGCGCAGCCAGCAACAGGGCGCGGTTGGAAATGCTCTTGGAGCCCGGCAAGGCGACTGTACCCGACGCATGGACGGCGGGCGCCAGCTTCAGGGAGGTGGGAGATTCTGCCGTCATGACATGGTGTTCCGGCCGCCCCAGAACCTGCGCGCCAAGGCGGCCTGCTCCAGCAAGGCCTCCAGGCCGGCCGGATCGGTGTCGGCCTCCAGCGTCGCGCGCAGCGTCTGCAGCACGCGATCGAAGTCGTCCAGCTCGCGGAGGACGGCTTCGCGGTTGGACAGAAAGATGTCCCGCCAGACCTCGGCCGATCCTGCCGCGATCCGTGTGAAATCCCGGAAGCCCGTGCCGGCCAGGCCCAGGCGCGCGTCGGCATCCGCTGCCTGGACGACCTGCGCCATGTAGGCCGCCGCCAGAAAGTGAGGCACGTGGCTGACCGAGGCCAGCGCGCGATCATGAGACGGCGGGTCCATGAGCTGGACCCGTGCGCCGCATGCTTCCCAGACGCGGATGAGGCGATGCAGAACCGCACCCGGGGTTTCCTCGAAAGGAGTCAGCACGACTTTTCGGCCGTGATACAGCATGGCATCGGCTGCCTCCGGTCCGGTCATCTCGGACCCCGCGATGGGATGCCCGGGGATGAACTGGCCACAGCGGTCGCCCAGCCGCTCGCGCGCCATGCGCGCCACATCCGACTTGGTGCTGCCCGCATCGGTGATCAGGGTCTGCGAGCGCAGCAGCGGCGCCAGCGCCTCCAGGGCAGCTGGCATGGCGCCCACCGGCGTCGCCAGCAGGATCAGGTCGGCCCGCGCCGCCGCGCGGCGAAAGTCGGCGATCTCGTCGATCAGGCCGAGTTCCCGCGCGCGCTCCAGCGACGCCGGATTGCGCCCGACTCCCAGCACACGGCCCACCTGGCCCACTCGGCGCAGGGCCGCCGCGAACGAACCACCGATGAGCCCGATGCCGACCACGGCCAGCACCGGCACCAGAGGGGTCGGTTGATCGCTCATGTCGCTAGTGCCCCGGAGCGACCAGGATATCGGCCAGCGCCTGCAGGAGCCGGTCGTTCTCGGCGGGCAGCCCGATCGTGACCCGCAGATGGTGCGGCAATCCGTCTCCAGAAACCGGCCGCACGATGATGCCGCGCCGCAGCAGTTCCTCGTTCACGCGCGGGGCGTCGCCCACGCGGACCAGCACGAAATTGGTATGGCTGGGCACATAATCCAGGCCCAGGCGGGCAAAGCCCGTCTGGAGCAACTCCCTGCCCTGCCGATTCAAGGCATGGGTCTGGGCCAGGAAATCGGTGTCCTTCAAGGCCACGCGGGCGGCAAGCTGGGCCAGCACCCCGACGTTGAAAGGCTGGCGGACCCGGTTGAGCAGGTCCGTGATCGCCGGCTGGGCCAGCGCGTAGCCCACGCGCAGCCCGGCCAGCCCATAGGCCTTGGAAAAGGTGCGCGTCACGATCAGATTCGGAAATTCACGGACCCAGGCCGCATAGTCGGCACGTTCTCCGGGATCCAGATATTCGTCGTAGGCCACGTCCAGCAATACCGTAACGCTATCGCCATGCCGTGCCTGCACCTGGACCAGAAACGCATGCACGTCGGCCGGCGGCAGATGGGTGCCGGTCGGATTGTTGGGATTGGCGATGAAAACGAGACGGGTGTCGTCCGTCACGGCGTCCAGCATGGCCGGCAGATCATGGCCGTAATTCCGCGCCGGAACCATCAAGTGCCGCGCTCCGCGCGCCTGTGTGGCGAGCCGATAGACGACAAAGGCGTGCTCCGCGTACACCGCGGACGAGGCGGCATCCAGGAAGGCGAGCGAGGCGAGCTCCAGCAAGTCGTTCGACCCGTTGCCCAGGGTGATCCAGTCCATCGGAACCTTCTGGAAGGCCGCGATATCCGCCTTCAGATCGAAGCCGTTGGCATCCGGATAACGTCCGTGCAGGCTGGCGGCTGCTTCCGCCAGGGCCTCGCGCACCCGGCCGGAACACCCGAGCGGATTCTCGTTGGAAGCCAGCTTGATGATGATGGCCGGGTCCAGCCCATATTCGCGGGCGAGCTCCTCGATGGGCTTGCCGGCCTGATACGGCGCAATGGCCCGGATGTGGACAGGGGCGGATGATCGGGACATGGATGGTCTCTTACTGCCTGGGGTAGGAACCCAGCACCTTGAAGAATGCGACCTGCTGGCGCAGCTCGGCCAGGGCCTGGCTGACGGGCGCGTCTTCGCGATGGCCCAGCAGATCCACGTAGAAATAGTATTCCCACTGACCGGTGCGGGCCGGGCGGGACTCGAACCGCGTCATGGAGACGCCATGCGCCGAGAGGGGTGCGAGCATCTCGTAGACCGCGCCCGCCCGGTTCGGCACAGCCAGGATCAGGCTGGTCTTGTCATAACCGGTGGGGCCGGCATCCCGCGCCCCCACGGCCAGGAACCGGGTCTGATTCTGCGGATCGTCCTGGATGCCGCTGGCCACGGCGCTCAAGCCCCAGGCCGCCGCGGCCGCATCGCCCGCAATCGCGGCGCATGCAGGATCCCCGGACGCGATCCGAGCCGCCTCGGCATTGCTCGCCACGGGAATCCGTTCCAGGTGGGGGTGATTGCGGCCCAGCCACCCCTGGCACTGGGCCAGCGCCTGCGGGTGACCGAGGACCCGGGAGACGCCCTCGAGGCCGCCCGTGAGCGTGAGCAGATTGTGGTGAATCCGGATGGTCCGCTCGCCCAGGACCTTGAGCGACGAATTCAGCAAGAGATCCAGACTGCGATTGACGGCGCCTTCGGTGGAATTTTCCACCGGCACCATGCCCACGTCGGCCTGGCCTGCCTCGACGGCCCGGAAGACCTCGTCAAAGGACTCGCAGCGCAGGCCGTTGATCGCATGGCCAAAATGCTCGAACGCCGCCTGCTCCGAGAACGACCCTTGGGGTCCCAGGAAGGCAGCCGTCAGCACGCTTTCCAGGCCCCGGCAGGTCGAGATGATCTGGCCCCAGATCGCCGCCACGGCCGCTTCAGGGATCGGCCCGTAGTTGGCCCGCTGCAGGCGGCGAATGATCGCCGCCTCGCGATCGGGCTTCAACACGGGACCTTCTGTGTCGAGCCGCTTCTTGATGTCGCCCACCTGCAGCGCGGCCTGCGCACGCTGATTGAGCAGCGTCAGAATCTGCTCGTCCAGCGTGTCGATGCGTTCGCGCAGGGGCATCAACTGCGATTGCAGCTCGTCCTCAGCCATGTCGGGCCTCGAAATCGCGCATGAAATCGATCAGGGCCAGCACGCCTTCGTAAGGCATGGCGTTATAGAGCGACGCGCGCATGCCGCCCACCGACTTGTGGCCCTTCAGAGCCAGCAGGCCGGCCGCTTCCGATTCGGCGAGGAAGGCCGCATTCAGCGACTCGTCACGCAGCAGGAACGGCACGTTCATGCGCGAGCGCCGTGCCGGCTGGATCCGGTTCTCGTAAAGATCGGAGCCGTCGATGCACTCATACAGCGCCCGGGACTTGCGCTGGCTGGCCGCGGCCATGGCCTCGACCCCACCATGCGCCAGCAGCCATTTGAACACCAGACCGGCCATGTAGATGGCGTAGGTCGGCGGCGTGTTGAACATGGATTGGGCTTTGGCCACGTTCGCGTAATCGAACACCGAGGGACAATGCGGCAAGGCGTGGCCCAGCAGGTCCCTGCGGACAAAGGCCAGGGTAACGCCCGCGGGCCCTGCATTTTTCTGGGCCCCGCCATAGACCATCCCCAGCCCGGAGAAATCGACGGGGCGCGTCAGGATATTGGAGGACATGTCGGCCACGACCGGAACGTCCGGCGCCCCCAGCGCCGCCATGTCCGGCATGACGCTCTGTTCGATGCCGCCTATGGTCTCGTTGGCGCACAGATGCAGGTAAGCCGCGTTGGGGCGGACATGCCACTGGGACGTTTCCGGCAACCAGCACCACGGGCCATACGAATGGCCGTCGATGTCGGCGGGGGCCCCAGCCGTCGCCGCGATGGCAATGTCGCCGTAGCGCTGCGCTTCCGTCCACGACTTCTTGGCCCAGTGGCCGCTGAGCACGTAGTCGGCACGCCCGGCGCCGCCGCGGTTGATCAGGTTCAACGGCACGATGGCGTTCTGCGCCGATGCCCCGCCTTGCATGAACAGGACTTCGAAATCATCGGGAACAGCGAGCAGCGTGCGCAGATTGGCTTCGGCTTCGTCGCGAATGCCGCCGAACTGTTTGCTGCGATGGCTCATCTCCATGACGGAGACGCCGCTGCCGTGCCAGTCGCACATCTCGGCAGCGGCCTGCTGCAGGACTTCCAGCGGAAGGGTCGAAGGACCTGCCGCAAAATTCCAGGGGCGATTCATGAAAGATCCCCGTCCTCGGTTAAACGTTGGTATCCGGTGAATCCGGGCCGTTGTCCGGAAGCGGCGCATTCGGCCCGGGAGTCCCCGAGTCCGCCGGCGATTCCTCGGCGGCGTCTTCGACGTCGTCCGCATCGCTTTCGACCACGCGGCGCACGCCCGACAGCAGACTGTTTTCATCCACGTTGATCAGCGTGACGCCCTGGGTCGCCCGGCCCATCTCGCGGATCTCGGAGACGCGGGTCCGGACCAGCACCCCGGCGGTGGTGATCAGCATGATCTCGTCCGCGGGCTGGACCAGGACGGCGCCCACCACCTTGCCGTTGCGCGCCGTAGTCTGGATGGCAATCATGCCCTTGGTGCCGCGTCCGTGGCGCGTGTATTCCACAATCGAGGTGCGCTTGCCGAAGCCGTTTTCGGTCGCGGTGAGCACGCTCTGGGCCTCGTCCCCGGCCACCAGCAGAGCGATGACGGTCTGGCCATCTTCCAGCGACATGCCGCGGACGCCCCGCGCGGTGCGTCCCATCGGACGCACATCGTTCTCGTCGAAGCGCACCGCCTTGCCGGCGTCGGAGAACAGCATCACATCATGCTGGCCATCGGTGAGTTCGGCTCCGATCAGGAAATCGCCGTCATCCAGACCCACCGCGATGATGCCGGCCTTGCGAGGATTGGAAAAATCAGACAGCGGGGTTTTCTTCACGGTGCCGCGCGACGTCGCCATGAATATATAGTGATCGTCGGTAAAGGCCTTGACCGGCAGGACCACCGTGATCGTCTCGCCATCGATCAGCGGGAACATGTTGACGATGGGCCGCCCGCGCGAGTTGCGCGATCCCTGGGGCACCTCCCAGACCTTGAGCCAGTACACCCGCCCCCTATCCGAGAAGCACAGCAGATAATCGTGCGTGTTCGCGATGAACAATTGGTCGATCCAGTCGTCTTCCTTGGTCGCGGTCGCCTGCTTGCCGCGTCCGCCGCGTTTCTGGGCCCGGTATTCCGACAACGGCTGGCTCTTGATGTAACCAGTGCGCGAGAGCGTCACCACCATGTCCATGGGGGTGATCAGGTCCTCGGTCTCGAGCTCGGTGGCGTTGAATTCGATTTCCGAGCGGCGCGGGTCGCGCGCGGGATCGGAAAATTCGGCCCGCACGGCCTGCAATTCGTCGCTGATGATGGTGGTGATGCGTTCCGGCCGCGCCAGAATGTCCAGCAGATCGGCGATCGCGTCCATCACGTCGCGGTATTCGCCCACGATCTTGTCCTGCTCCAGCCCCGTCAGGCGCTGCAGGCGCATGTTGAGAATTTCCTGGGCCTGGACTTCCGACAGGCGGTAGTGCCCTTCCGCCTGCAGGCCGAAGCGGGGATCCAACCCTTCGGGGCGGTACGCCTCGCGTCCGCCCGACGCCACATTGGCATCGGCGCGCGCCAGCATCTCGCGCACCAGCGACGAGTCCCAGTCCCGCGCCATGAGTTCGTCGCGCGCCACCGGCGGCGTGGGCGCCGCCTTGATGATGGCGATGAACTCGTCGATGTTGGCCAGGGCCACGGCCAGCCCTTCCAGCACATGGCCGCGCTCGCGCGCCTTGCGCAACTGGAAGATGGTGCGCCGGGTCACGACTTCGCGGCGGTGCTGCAGGAAGTATTCCACCATCTGCTTCAGATTGAGCAGGCGCGGCTGTCCATTGACCAGCGCCACCATGTTCATGCCGAAGGTTTCCTGCAGTTGCGTGTTCTTGTACAGATTGTTCAGGACGACTTCCGGGACCTCGCCGCGCTTGAGTTCGATCACCAGGCGCATGCCGTCCTTGTCGGACTCGTCGCGGATGTCGGAAATGCCGTCGATCTTCTTTTCGTTGACCAGTTCGGCAATGCGTTCCTGCAGGGATTTCTTGTTCACCTGATAAGGAATGGCGTCAACGACGATGGCCTCGCGGTTGCCATGCGGCAGGTCCTCGAAGTGGACTTTCGCCCGCATCACCACACGCCCGCGCCCGGTGCGGTAACCCTCGCGCACACCCGACATGCCGTAGATGATGCCGCCGGTCGGGAAATCGGGGGCCGGGATGCGCTCGATGAGGTCGTCCACCGTGCAGTCGGGATGCCGCAGACAATACAGGCAGCCCTCGACGACCTCGGACAGATTGTGCGGTGGAATGTTCGTCGCCATGCCGACGGCGATCCCGGCGCTGCCGTTGACCAGCAGATTGGGCAGGCGGGACGGCAGCAGCAGCGGTTCCTGTTCGCTGCCGTCATAATTAGGGCCGAAGTCGACGGTTTCCTGATCGATGTCGGCCAGCAGCTCGTGGGCGATTTTCGCCAGGCGTACTTCCGTATAGCGCATGGCCGCCGCATTGTCGCCGTCCACCGAGCCAAAATTGCCCTGCCCGTCGACCAGCATGTAGCGCAGCGAAAAGTCCTGGGCCATGCGCACGATCGTGTCGTACACGGCCGTATCGCCATGCGGGTGGTATTTACCAATCACGTCGCCGACGATACGCGCGGACTTCTTGTAGGCCCGGTTCCAGTCGTTGTTCAGTTCGTGCATCGCAAACAGCACGCGCCGGTGAACCGGCTTCAGACCATCACGCACATCCGGCAGGGCACGCCCCACGATCACGCTCATCGCGTAATCGAGGTAACTGCGCCGCATTTCATCTTCCAGAGAAATGGGCAGGGTTTCTTTCGCAAAGGAATCCATATGGCGTATCCGCAAACCTTCAGGCATGTGTCGAAGCAGGCGCCTCTCAATATCTCCATAAGAGAGGCGTACGACCAGCCGATGATTCTATCATTGCGCCGCGTTCGCCCGCAGGATGCCCATCCCGCCGGGGAAAACAGGCCGACTTCGCCGGCCGTTGCGAAAATCCCACAGCCGGCCGCCTCATCCGCAGGAAATCGCGACAACTGCGCATACCAATGGATTTGTGCTTAACCGCCCGGGGGAAAATGCCTTAAGATTTCGCCTAACACGCATGAAACCCAGCGCAACTTTGAGTTTATGACTTGGACATTGCTATACTGGAATTGTTCTATCGAGATGCGGCGGGGGTTCGCTGCGGTCACTTTCAAGCATCACGCTCAAACGAGGAGAAACATGAACAAACCCTCCAAAATCGCCATCGGGCTCGCCATTGCTGCCATGGCAGCCGCCGGCACCGCTTCTGCTTCTGACAACTGGACCAACGTCGACGGCCACGTCTGGAAAAACAGCTACGGCGACTGCTGGCGCGATGCTTACTGGACCCCGGCCACGGCTGCCGCCGAATGCGGCAAACCTGTCGCCCAGGCTCCCGTCGTTGCTCCGACCGCCAGCAAGGTCGTCCTGAACGCCGACACCTTCTTCGACTTCGACAAATCGAACCTGAAACCCGAAGGCCGCCAGGTCCTCGACCAAGTCGCTCAACAAGCCACCTCGATCAATCTGGAAACGGTCATCGCCACCGGCTACACCGACTCTATCGGTTCCGTGGCTTACAACCTGAAGCTGTCCCAGCGCCGCGCCGACTCGGTCAAGAACTACCTGATCAGCAAGGGCGTTCCGGCTGACCGCATCTACGCCGAAGGCAAGGGCAAGACCAACTTCGTCGCGACCAACAAGACGCGCGAAGGCCGCGCGAAGAATCGCCGCGTGGAAATCGAAATCGTCGGTACCCGCAAATAATTGCTGGCTGACTGAGCCGCCACGCGCTACGCGTGGCGGATACAATAGGGTTCCGCATCCGCGGAGCCCTATTTTTTTGGAGCCGTCGCCCCCATGCCCCCGATCAACGCCAACCCGGCCGAAGTCGACAAATTCAGCGCCCTGGCATCGAGCTGGTGGGACCCTCAAGGCGACCTTAAATCCCTGCATGACATCAATCCGCTGCGCCTGGACTGGATCCGCAGCCAGGCGGGGCCGTTGGGGGACCTGCGGGTGCTCGACGTCGGTTGCGGCGGGGGGCTGCTCGCCGAAGCGATGGCCTCTGAAGGCGCGCAGGTCACCGGCATCGACCTGGCCCGCGATTCCCTGCAGATCGCCCGCCTGCATGGCCACGAATCGGGCGTGCAAGTGCATTACGAATGCGTCAGCGCGGAAGAATACGCAATGCAGCAACCGGGCCAATTCGACCTGATCACGTGCATGGAACTGCTGGAGCACGTCCCGGACCCGGCGTCGGTCGTGCGGGCCTGCGGCCAGCTCGTCCGCCCGGGCGGCCTGGTATGCTTCTCCACACTGAACCGCAACCCGAAGTCGTTCCTGCTGGCCATTGTGGCAGCCGAATACGTGCTGCGCCTGCTGCCGCGCGGCACGCACCAGTACGAACATTTCGTGACGCCCAGCGAACTCGCGGCCGCCGCCCGGGCGGCGGGGCTCGAGGCCACCGCACTGGCGGGTCTGGGTTACCAGCCATGGATTCACCGCTACCACCTGACCGGGGACACCAGCGTGAACTATTTTCTCGCGACGCGCCGTCCGGGCTGACCATGCGGGCACTCGTCCTTTTCGACTTCGACGGCACGCTGGCCGACACGGCCTTCGATCTGGCAGCGGCCGCCAACCTGCAGCGCGCCTACCGCAGCCTGCCGCCACTGCCCTACGAGGCACTGCGGCCTCATGCTTCCCACGGTGCCCGGGGCCTGCTCAAGGCCGCCCTGGACCTGAGCGCCGAAAGCGACCAGTACGAGCCGGTCCGGGAGCAGTTCCTGCGCGACTACGCGCGGATCATGAACGAGCACACAGCGCTGTTCCCGGGCGTGCATGAGCTGCTCGAAAGGCTCCAGGCCCAGGGCTTCACCTGGGGAATCGTCACCAACAAGACTGAGGTCCTGACGGCGCCCATGGTCAGGCACCTGGGGCTGCACGAGCACTGCCGCGTCGTCGTCTGCGGCGACACCACGCCGCATACCAAGCCGCACCCGGCCCCGTTGCTGCACGCGGCGGACAGGGCCGGCCTGTCCCCTGCCCAGAGTCTCTACATCGGCGACGATGCGCGCGACATCCAGGCGGGCAAGGCAGCCGGCATGGCGACCATCGCGGCCGGCTACGGTTACTGCTCGCTGGACGACCCGGCCCGATGGGGCGCGGACGCCGTCGCGCGGGCTCCCTCCGACCTTTGGCCGCTGATCCGGCGTTGGGCTGAAACGATGTCCGATCGCTCCGATCCCGCACAAGGTCGGGATGTTTGAAGTCTGACAAGAAGGAACTTTATGGACTCCCCCATCATCCGCGTCGGCATCGCCGGTTATGGCAACCTGGGGCGCGGGGTACTGGCTGCCATCGCCCAGCAGCCCGACATGCAGCTCGTCGCGGTCTTCACCCGCCGCGAGCCGGATACGGTCAAACTGCCAAACGCCTCCATCCCCGTCCAATCGCTGAAAGACGCACAAGCCCATCAACGGGACATCGACGTGATGATCCTGTGCGGCGGCTCGAAGGATGACCTGCCGGTCCAGGGCCCCGAACTGGCGCAGTGGTTCAATACCGTGGACAGCTTCGATACCCACCCGAAGATCCCGCAGTACTTCGCCCGGATCAACGACGTGGCGCGTGCCAGCGGCCATTTGAGCCTGATTTCGGTGGGATGGGACCCGGGTCTGTTTTCGGTCAACCGCGCCATCGGCGAGGCTGTCCTGCCGCAGGGCACGCCCTATACCTTCTGGGGCAAAGGCGTCAGCCAGGGGCATTCGGATGCCATCCGCCACGTGGCCGGCGTGCGCGCCGGCGTCCAGTACACGGTCCCGGTACTGTCGGCACTGGAACGGGTGCGCGCCGGCGAAAACCCGGCGCTGAGCACGCGCGACAAGCACACCCGTGAATGCTTCGTGGTGCTGGAACCCGGCGCCGATCCCAAAAAGGTCGAGCACGACATCGCGTCGATGCCGGATTACTTTGCCGACTACGACACCACGGTCCACTTCATCTCGGAAGCCGAGCTCAAACGGGACCATGCCGGCATGCCACATGGCGGATTCGTCATGCGCACCGGCCAATCCGGCACCGGTGATTCCCAGGTCATGGAATTCTCGCTGAAGCTCGCCAGCAACCCGGGATTCACCGCCAACGTACTGGTGGCCTACGCCCGTGCGGCCTGGCGCATGAAGGTGTCGGGACAAACGGGCGCCCATACCGTCCTCGATGTCGCTCCGGGGTGGCTCTCGGCCAAGTCGCCCGAAACCCTGCGCAAGGAGCTGCTCTGAGCGAGCCGCCCGCCGGCGCGGACATCCGCCTCGATGATCTGCGCAAGACCCATACCGACCGGGCCGGCGCGCACACGGTCCTGAACGGCGTCAGCCTGGAGGTTCCGGCGGGACAGATCCTCGCACTGCTGGGCCCGTCAGGCTGCGGCAAGACCGCGCTGCTGCGCTGCATCGCCGGGCTGGACGCACCGGACGCGGGGTCCATACAGATGGACGATCGGGTGCTCTGGTCGGCCGAACCCAGAGCCTTCGTACCGGCCGATAGACGCGGCCTGGGTCTCGTCACGTGCCCGCCGCAACTCTGGCCGCGGAAGACCGTCCTGGAGAACGCCGCCTTCGCCCTGCGCGTCCAACGCCTGCCAAAGTCGGAGGCCAATGCCCGCGCCCGCCAGGCCCTGGCGCTCGTGGGACTGGAGCGATCGGCTGATCAGCCCGCCGGCAGCCTGGACGCCGAATCACAGTGGTTCGTCGCACTCGCCCAGGTATTGGCAAGCGCGCCACGGCTGGTGCTGCTGGACGACCCGCTGGCGGATCTGTTTCACGAATCCCGCACTGCGCCACGCCGGCGCCTGCGGCATTGCCTGAAAACCGCCGGCGCCACCGTCATCCTGGCGACCCGCAGCCGGTCCGACGCGCTGGCGCAATCGGACGCCATGGCTTTCATGCACGGCGGGCGCATCCTCGAAGCGGGAACGCCCGAATCGCTCTATTTCAGCGCTGCGCACCCGATGGTCGCCAGCTACCTGGGGCACGCCAATCTGTTCGAAGCCACGGTGAGGGGCGTCGAACATGATTTTCTGTTGGCGCGCACCCCGCTTGGCACACTCCATTGCCAGCTACGTGACCTGCCCGAGGGTACGCCCGGCACATTGAGCATTCAGCCCGAATTCATCCGTGTCAGCCGGCCCGACTCCGGCCCCGGCTTCAACATGATCGAAGGCCGTGTGCAAGCGCTGGAATTCGCGGGAGAATTCTATGACGCGGAGATCCGCGTGAACGACCAGGTGGTCCGTACCCGCGCGGCGCCGAACCTGCGCCTGGCCCTGGAAGACGCCGTCGAGATCTGGCTGGACCCCGGGCGCTGCCGCTTCCTGGACGCCTGACTCCGGGCGCCGGGCCGTGCTGAGCGAGCAAAAAACGGTGTACCGTAGCCATAATCCCTTTGACCGCCGCCTCCACCACCATGACGCACTCAAACACAGCACTTCGTGGGTCTGCCGATGCATCGGCCATCGTCGCCTTCTGGCGCGACGCGGGTCCCGAGCGCTGGTTCAGCAAGGACGTCGACTTCGACACCGAATTCCGGACGCGCTTCCAGGACGCGCATTTCGCGGCCGCGCGTCAGCAGCTCGACGGATGGCTCCCCCAGCCTGAATCGGCGCTGGCGCTGATCCTGCTGCTGGACCAATACCCGAGAAATGCATTCCGCGACACGGCGCACATGTTTGCCACCGACGGCCTCGCACTGCACTATGCACGTTTGAGTCTGCCTCATCTCGACGCCATCGAACCCGCACTGCGCAATTTCGTGTGCCTGCCCTTCATGCACGCGGAGAGCTTGCCGGTACAGGAAGAATCGGTGTTGCTTTACCGCGACCGCATTCCGGATTCCCTCCACTGGGCGATCGAGCATCGGGACATCATCGCACGCTTCGGGCGCTTCCCGCACCGGAACCGGCTGCTGGGCCGGGACACCAGCGCCCCGGAACAGGCGTTTCTGGACGGTGGCGGATTCGCCGGTTAGCGGTCTCCTGTGCCGGCACATCCCTGTCGGCGGCCGGGGCACCACGCTCGCGCACCTGAAGCGGGGCTATGATGGACGCCTCTCATCGCCCGACATTCCAGGAGGCTTCCCATGGACTCGCCGATTTATCCCCACCCGACTGCCGATCTGGCCAAGCAGCGTTCGGAACTTGCGCCTGAACCGCTGGCCGCTTTCCGGGCCTTCAGCAAGGCGGTGTTCGCACCCGGCGCCCTGGATGCCAAGACCAAGCAGCTGATTGCCGTCGCAGTGGCCCACGTGACCCAATGTCCCTATTGCATCAAAGGGCACACGGAAGGTGCGGCGCGTGCTGGCGCCACGGATGCAGAAATCATGGAGGCCATCTGGGTAGCGGCCGAAATGCGGGCGGGTGGCGCTTATGCCCATTCGAACCTCGCCCTGCAGACCTTGCACGATTTGCACGGCGCAAAGTAGCCGAGGATCCTCGCATCGCGGGGAGTGCGCCTGCGTCGAGCCCGCGGCCGCGACCGCCATGCGCCTGGACGTCGCAATCGAC
>DATNAI010000201.1:0-2280 GCA_035572875.1 Castellaniella sp.
CGAACCGGCGCTGCTGGACGCCGCGACCCGGCAGGACTGGGGAGGATGGATCCAGGCACTGGACCAACTGGAAGAGACTTGCTTCGCCCCCAGCGCAAGGACGGCACCCATACTGGTGCTGACGGGCCGGGACCGGTTCATCACACTGACGGTTCCAGCCCATTGGTGGATGCGCCTGAAGCCCCGCGACTGGAGGCGCTGGTGGTGCAACCGCTGATTCAGGCGCGGCAACCCGATCCCGACCGGACGCTGGGGCTGATCGGCGCGGGCATCCATCCGCTTCTCGCGAGGCTGTGGGCGGCGCGGGGCGTCAGCCAGGCCTCGTCCACCGAATGGAATGCGCTGATTCCGCCGCAACGCCTGAGCCAGGTCGAGCAGGCCGCCGCGCTTCTGGCTGACGCCATCGCGGCGCACAAGCGGCTGATGATCGTGGCGGACTACGACTGCGATGGCGCAACGGCTTGCGCCGTAGCCGTTCGCGGCCTGCGCGACATGGGCGCCTGCGTGGATTTCCTGGTACCTAACCGGTTCGAGACCGGCTACGGGCTCTCGCCGGCGGTGGTGGATCTCGCGCTGCGGCATCCCGCCGGCAAGCCCGATCTGCTCATCACGGTCGACAACGGCATCGCGAGCGTGGACGGTGTGGCTGCCGCGCGGGCCGCCGGCATGGACGTGATCGTCACGGACCACCATCTGCCCGGAGCGGCATTGCCGCAGGCGCTGGCCATCGTCAACCCGAACCAGGCGGGGTGCAGCTTTCCGTCGAAGCATTTGGCCGGTGTAGGGGTGATCTTTTACGTGCTGCTCGCGGTACGGGCCGTCCTTCGCGCGCGCGGGGCGTTTTCGGGAGGCCGGGGCCCCAGGCTGGACCACTACGCCGACCTGGTCGCGCTGGGAACTGTGGCCGACGTGGTGCGGCTGGACGCCAACAACCGGCTGCTGGTGAGCCAGGGCCTGCAGCGCATTCGCCAGGGCCACATGCAGGCCGGCATTGCCGCACTCTTCCAGATCGCCGGACGGGACCCGCGCGAGGCCACGGCCGCCGACCTGGGCTTTGCCCTGGGGCCACGCATCAATGCCGCGGGACGCATGTCCGACATGAGCCTGGGCATCCACTGCCTGCTCGAAGACGATCCCGCGCAGGCGATGCCGCTCGCTCAGGCGCTGGACGCCATCAACCGCGAACGGCGCGAGCGCGAAACGACCATGCGTGACGAGGCGCTGGCCCAGCTGGACATGCAGCCGCTGGCCCAGGCCGCCAGCGTGTGCGTCTGGCAGCCCGGCTGGCATCCCGGCATCGTCGGCCTGGTGGCCTCGCGCCTCAAAGAGACCTACTGGCGGCCGGCGATCGCCTTCGCGCCTGACGCACACGACACGCTGCGCGGCTCGGGGCGTTCGATTCCCGACGCGCACCTGCGCGATGCCCTGGATCTGGTCAGCAAACGGCTACCTGGCGCCATTCTGCAGTTTGGCGGGCACGCAATGGCGGCCGGGTTGACCTTGCGCGCAGCGGCCTTCGAGGACTTCTCGCGGCAATTCGATGAATCCGTGCGCACGCTCACCGGCTGTGAAGGATTCGACCAGACGATACTGACCGATGGTTCGCTGGAACCGGATTACCTGTCGGCGGAAACCGCCGAGTTGCTGGCCGCTCAAATCTGGGGTGCCGGTTTCCCGGCGCCGTCGTTCCAGGACACCTTCCGGGTCGTGCACCAGCGGTTGCTGAAAGACCGCCACCTGAAGCTGTTCCTGGAGCGCGACGGGCAGAGAATGGATGCAATCTGGTTCAACCACGCCGAGCCGTTGCCGGAAACCATCGAAGCCGTCTATCGCCTCGAGCGCAACACCTGGGGCGGCCGAACCACGATGCAACTCATGATCGAGCACGCGAGGGCCACGCCGCCAGCAGCAGCCCGATGAGCGCCAGCGCAAAGGCCAGGGCATGCTGCCAGCCGAACGGTTCACCCAGTGCGACCACACCGATAAAGGCCGAACCCACCGGCAGCATGACCGCGAATACCCCTGCGCGGGAAGCCGGGACGCTTCGCAGGCCCGTCATCCACAACCACACGGTCCATACGCTGGCGGCCATCGCGTAGAACACCAGCAGCAGCCAGCTCGAGAGCGCCACCGCGCCAAAATCAAAGCGCCAGGCGATCCAGGCCCCCGCGGGCAGCATCAGCACGAACCCCCACAGGTTGACGAGCGCGCTGATGCGCTTGGATGACAGAACGGCCGTCAACTGCTTGCCGATGACGACATAGCAGGCTTCGCACAACA
>DATNAI010000202.1:0-5568 GCA_035572875.1 Castellaniella sp.
TGGAAACTGCGCGGCCGCTCGTGGCAGCCACCAACACCGGCATGACAGTGGCGCTGGACCCCTACGGCCAGGTGCGCGGCTCGCTGGATCCCGGCATCCCCGGGGTGCTGGATGTGGAAGTCCTGGGAACCCAGGGGCTGACGCCCTATGTGCGCTGGCGCAATGCCCCCGTGCTGGCCTGGCTGGGGCTGTGGCTGATTGTCGGATTCTGGCGCAAGGCCGGCCGCCGCCGTCAGGGACGCTGAGTCGAGTCCCGCAAACGCTGCTCCAACGTCTCGGGGTCCAGCGGTTCGTCCAACCAATAGCCCTGGCCCGCATCGCACCCCGCCCCCAACAGGAATTCGTACTGCTCACGGGTGGCGATGCCTTCCGCCACGACCGACAGCCCGAGCCGATGGGCCAGTGTGATGATGGATTCACAGACCACGGGAGCATGATCGCTGGCCAGGAGCTGCTCGGTCGCCTCGCGTTCGAGTTTGAGCGTCTCGAACGGCTGTTGCGGCATGGCGAGCAGCGACGACATCCCCAGCGACACGGCTCCGACGCTGAAGCGCATGCCGGCCGCGCTCATGCGCTGGAGGCGGGAGCGGATCTCCGCGTCCATGTTCAGGAATAGATGCTCGCTGCATTCCAGCGAGAGGCAATCGGGCGGCAAGCCGTGGGAGTTCAAAAGATCGAGGACCGCCTGCAGATCAATCTTGTCCTCCGCCAGTTGCCCTGGCGACACGTTCATCGTCAGGCGCAGCTGCGGGGACAGCACGCGCCAGTCGGCGAGCTGGCGCGCGGCCTGCGCGAACACCCAGTCACTGAGCGGCCGGATCAGATGGCGCTCCTCGGCGTAGGGAATGAAATCCAGCGGGCTGATGATGCCGAACTCGGGATGGCGCCAGCGCAGCAGGATCTCGGCGCGCACGAGGCGCCGGGTGTCGAAGGAATAGATGGGCTGGTACAGCAGGAAGAACTGCCCCGCCGCGATGGCCTGCGGCAGCGAGTACAGCAGATCGCGCCGCATGCGCACCCGCTCGCGCATGCTCACATCAAAGTAATGGTAGCCATTGCGGCCTGATTCCTTGGCCACGTACATCGCCATGTCCACGTGGCGCAACAGCATCTCGGCGCTCCCGGCATCGAGCGGATACAGCGCCACGCCCAGGCTGGCCGACACGTGCAGCGCCTTGCCCGCGAGGGCATAGGGCTGGGTGATGCGCGCGAGGATATCCTCGCACAAGGCGTCGATGCGGGCCCGATCGGGCGCGTTGCCGACGATCACCACGAACTCGTCGCCCCCCAGCCTGGCGACGAAACACGTGTCCACGGACGCGGCGGCCCGCAGTCGCTGCGCGACTTCGACCAACAACTGGTCCCCCACGGCATGTCCCATGGAGTCGTTGACTTCCTTGAAGAGGTCCAGGTCGAGGAACAGCAACGCCAGCGGATGGTGCGTGCGGTCGGAGGCCTCGACCGCGGCCTGCAGGCGCTGGTTGAAATACTGACGATTGGGCAGGCCGGTCAGGGGATCGTGATGGGCCTGATTCCAGATCTGCGCCTCCACGTGCTTTTTCTGCGTCACGTCGCTGAGCATTGCCACGCGGCAATTGATGGATCCATCGTGATTCCACGCGGTATCCATGACGACGCGCTCGGCGTACTCCTCGCCGGACTTCCGATGGCCCCAGTATTCGCCTTCCCAGCGTCCCTTGGTGTTGATGGCGTGCCACATCTCGTCGTAGAAGTCGCGGTTGTGGCGACCCGGGCGGAGCAGCGGAAGCATCTCGCCCGCCACTTCGTCCGCCCAGTACCCGGTCATGCGCGAATAGGCGGGGTTGACGTCGATGACCACACCGCTTGCATCCGTGATCGCGATGGCTTCGCTGCTGTTCTCGTAGGCAATCGCCGCGAGCTGGGCCGAGGACTCCGCCTGCTTGCGCTCGGTCACGTCCTGTACCAGGCCGATGATGGACACCTTGCCGTCGACCGCGATGGCCGTTCCGAACACTTCGATGTCGATGACCGTGCCGTCCTTGCGGCGGCCCTGGCGCTCGAAACGCAGCGTCCCGTCCTGCCGGGACTGGCTCGCCTTGATCGCCTCCGCCACCAGATAACGTTCCCGGGGCACGATGATGCTCAGCAGCGGCATCGGCTCGGTCATCTCGGAAGCCTCATACCCGAAGATCTCGGCCATCTTTTGGCTGACGAAGCTGAAGCGCTCGCCCTCGACCAGGAAGATCCCCACCAGCGAGTTCAGCGTCAGGCCCCGGAAAATGATCCCGGAGCGTTCGAGCCCGGCCTGTTCCTCGCGGATCTTGTCCGTCAGACCGCGCAGCTGCACCGAACCCGCGTTGAAGGCCCGCGCGACCATGCCGAGTTCGCTGGCGCCCTGTACGCGCACCTGAGCGTCGTAGTCCCCCGCGAGCCAGCCTGCACTCGCGTGGCGCAGCTCGCGCAACGGCAGCACCAGGCTGCGCTGCAGCCACAGAAAGAGCAACAGCATCAGCACCAGATCGGCGGCCGCGAGGCCCAGCCCCAGGTTGGCCGCGCGTTCCTTGGTATCCAGCAGTTGCGGCACCAGCACGTCCGAGCAGGCGTTCAGAGTGTCGAGCAGATTCTTGGCGTCGTCGGCGATCCACTGGCGCTGGAGGACCCGCGGCGCCCCCGTCGGGTCATCGGCGCTGCTGTCCTGCGCATAAGAGCCGAGAATCACCGCCTGCAGGCGGCCTCGCATGATTTTCCAGTTGCGACGGATCTGGGGCAGAAAGTCCCGGGCCTGCGGCTGCGAGATCGGCGGGACCTCGCGCCCCGCCACGACTCCACCCTGATCAAGGGCCTGCAGACCGTTTTCCAGGGCGTCAATGTCCTGGCTGAGCCTGGCCGTCTGAATGTAGGAACCATCGGACAGCCGCATGGCCTGGACGGCCAGGCGCTGGCTGAGCGTCCGGATATCGTCGAGCGTCGTGATCTGGCGGATGGAACCCTCGTACCCCGACATCAGCGAATACACGGCAACCGCATTGCCCAGTACGAAGACCAGCATCGCCAGGAAAAACACGGCAGACATGACTCCCAGCCCGAACGCGTCGCGCAATGCAGGCCAGGACGCCCGCAACGATTGTGAGTTCATGCAGCGCCTGTCAGTGGTAACAGCAGCGCACCCCGTGCTTCACGCCAAGCACAATGCGCCCAAACCTATATTAGCGGACCACCCCGATATTCCACCCGGACAACAACCGGAATTCACGGGCGGAGATCGGGCTTTTGAAAACGCCGTGAAATGCGGTCCGGAAATGAAAAAGCCCTGCAATCAATTGACTGGCAAGGCTTTTCGGATGTGCAATATGGCGGAGCGGACGGGGCTCGAACCCGCGACCCCCGGCGTGACAGGCCGGTATTCTAACCAACTGAACTACCGCTCCGCAGCGGCCCAGGTATCCCTGGCGTCCCCTAGGGGATTCGAACCCCTGTACTCACCGTGAAAGGGTGATGTCCTAGGCCTCTAGACGAAGGGGACCGGACATTCAATGACAGAAGTTTGGTGGAGGTAAGCGGGATCGAACCGCTGACCTCTTGCATGCCATGCAAGCGCTCTCCCAGCTGAGCTATACCCCCAAAGCTTCTCCATCACTGAAGAAGCGAAATTATGCATGAATTTTTTTGGGCACGCAAGTTGAGGCGATCCCCCTTTTGCCCCATATGGCGAGGCTCGACGCGGACCTACATTAAATGCCCACAGACGCAAGAAATTGTCACGCCCATGAAACCACTATGTATCACTCGCCCCGCTGCCTTCACCGGGGCCATCGCCCCCGGATGCCAGGGGGCCCGTGACATGCTGCGCACATCGATTTCCCGCGGACTGATCCTGCTGGCGCTTGGCTGCCCTACCGTGATGGCGCAACCTCCCGAACAGCTCCCTCCACCGCCTCCGGGCAAGGGCCTGGATCAGGGCAACATCAACCAGGAGCCGCTGGGCGGGATCGTGATCAACCGCACCATCACCGTACTGGGGTGGGACTTCTACAGCGGCTTCTCGTCAATCTGGCAGTCCCTGCACCCGAACTCGCCATACACGCTCACTGTGGTGGAGCGGCCAACGGCGGAATTCGGCAGCGAAATCTGGATTGATTACCGCAGCATTCGCATCTACCACACGTTTTTGTCTCCGGCACGCTCCGGAGTAAAGGAGGCCAGCAAACAGGCGGTCAACATCGCCTACGAGAACGTCCAGAAAATTGAACAGGCCCGCAAAGAGTTCAAGAGCAACGATCTTGGGCCAGAGGAAATGTAAATGAAAACCTTCAAATTCCCACGCATCCCCCGTCATCCCGGGACACTGGCTGCCGTGGCGGCCGTTCTGTGCCTGGCGGCGGGATCAGCCAGCGCCAGTCAGCTTGTCTACACCCCGGTCGATCCCTCATTCGGCGGCAACCCGCTCAACGGTTCGTTCCTGATGAGCATCGCCAGCCAAGGCGCGCAGGCAAACGCGCCCAACCCGCTGGACGGTCTGGCCGGACTGGACCTGACGACCCTGGGCACCAGCCTGGACAGCCTGGACAAGGATATCAACAAGTTGAACGGCAACATCTGCAGCCAGGCGGGTTCGAACTGCCCCACGACCGGAGCCAGTACCAATAGTCTCCTGAATGGCAACGATCCGGCCATCAATTGATTCGCACAAGAACTGGTTCCCCCAAGCGCCGGGTGACCCCGGGCCGAAGGGCCCTCCAACGCACCCAAAGAGCCGACTCCATGAACGCAAGCCCACTTTTCTTTCGCTACCCAGCCCTGCGCACTTCGCGACTTTGCCTGACGGCATTGGCGGCGCTGATGCTGTCAGCCTGCGCCGTCCCGCATCCGCCCTCGGACGTCTCCGACCGGGCCACACTCACCCCCATTACCCCGTCTGCACTGGACCTGAGGCAATTGCCGGCTCCCCGCCACAAGATCGTGGCCGCCGTCTACGGTTTTCGTGACGAGACGGGTCAGTACAAACCGTCGCCCGACAGTGCGTTCTCCACCGCCGTCACTCAGGGGGCTGCCTCCATGCTGATGGAAGCCCTGAAAGAATCAGGCTGGTATGTACCCGTGGAACGCGAAGGGCTGCAGTCGCTGCTCACCGAACGGCGTGTCCTGCGGGCCGTGGATGAGTCCGAGGCCAAGGCCGGCGAGCAGGTCCAGCCCGTTCCGAATCTCATGCCCGCCTCTGTCATCCTGGATGGCGGCATCGTGGCCTACGACAGCAACGTGCGAACCGGAGGAGTCGGCGCGAAATTCCTCGGGATCGGCCTCTCGACCAAATACAGCGTGGACCAGGTCACGGTCATCCTGCGAGCGATCGACGTGAACACCGGGCGGGTCCTGAACAGCGTCTCGACGAGCAAAACCGTCTATTCGTATGAAGTCCATCCCAGCTACTTCCGGTTCGTGAACTTCTACGACCTGCTGGAGGCCGAAGCGGGCTACACGCACAATGAGCCGGCGCAGCTTTGCGTCAAGGAGGCCATAGACGCCGCCGTGGCCCATCTCACCGTAGAGGGCATCAAGGACGGCGTGTGGCCGCTGCGCAACCCGGCA
>DATNAI010000203.1:0-6560 GCA_035572875.1 Castellaniella sp.
TGCGATCTCGGTCAAGGTATCCATTTCGGGATTGCAGCATGTTGAATGGTATGTGCTGCGCAAGCTGTACGGCGACGATTACTGGAACAAGCTGGCGCCGCTGAAACCGCACGCCTTCGACAGCTACGTGCAGCAGTTCGACCGCCTGGTGAACGGGCAGGACAAGGTGGCCCTCACCGCGCAGTATTCCGGCTACCTGATCGCCAAGGCCAAGGGCGCGCCGGTGGAATTCGTCATGCCGCCGGACGGGATCATCGCCACGCCGCAGCCGTACGGCCTGATCAAGGAGGCACCGCATCCCGAAGCCGCCAGGCTGTTCATGGACTGGTTCCTCGGCGCCCCAGGGCAGACCGCAATGACGCAGGCGATGTTCTACCACTCACCACGCGACGACGTGCAGCCGCCCCCCGGCGGCGTGCCGATCACCCAGTTCAAGCTGCTGTTCCCGGATGACTGGCAGGCGTTCGAGAAAAGCCACGCGCAGTTCGTCCGTGAGTGGAACAAGCTCACCGGCATGCGCTGAACGGAAAAGATCATGCTGGGAACACGCAACTGGGTAACGCCGCTGCTGCTGCTGGTCTGCGGCGCGCTGGTGCTCTATCCGCTGATCTTTCTGATCATTGAATCCACCAATATCGGCGATGCCTCCACCTTTCCGCCCGAAGAATACGGGCTGAGCAATTACCTGGAGCTTGCCGGCGAGCCGCGCGTGCTGATGAACACGCTGCTCGTCGCCTCGATCGCGACAGTGCTGGCGGTGCTGTTCGGCTTCATCCAGGCCTGGATCCTGACCCGCACCAACATTCCGGGCCGTGAACGCCTCGAACGCCTCATGGAACTGCCTTACTACATGACCCCGCTGATCGGCGCCCTGGCCTGGGGCGTGCTGCTGGGGCCGAAGACCGGGCTGATCAACCAGGTCTGGCGCGCCGTCGGTTTCAATTTCGACTTCTTCAACATCTATACCCCCTGGGGCATCGCCTGGGTGATGGCACTGTTCGAGGGCACCGTCGCCTTCGTCATGATTTCTGCCTCAATGAAGTCGATGGACCCGTCGCTGGAGGAAAGCTCCCGCGTGCTGGGCGCCGGCAAGATGCGCACCGCGATGAAGGTGACCCTGCCCTTGGTCGCGCCCGGCGTGCTGTCGGCGACGGTCCTCGTGTTCTCCGAAATGCTGGGATCGTTCGCCGCGGCGTTCGTGCTGGGCATCCCCGGCCGGTTCTACGTGGTGACCACGGCGATCTGGGAAGCGACGCTGTCCTTCCCGCCCGATTACGGCCGGGCCGCGGCGATGGGGCTTTCGCTGTTCGGCGCGATGCTGGTGACGCTCGGCATTGCCCGGCTGATCATCCGCAAGGGCAGCTATGCCACGATCACGGGCAAGGCCTTCCGCCCCCGCGCGATGGACGTGGGGGGCATGCGCTGGCCGCTGATGGGCGTCGCCTGGGGCTATGTCCTGGTCTCGGTGATCCTGCCGCTGATGGCGCTGACACTGACCTCGTTCGAGCGGTTCGCCACCGTCATCATCCCGCAGATGCAGTTCACGCTGGGGAACTTCAGGGAGGCGCTGGCGATGGGCTCCCTCGCCCCCGCCTTCGCCAACAGCATCACCCTTGGCATCGTCGTCGCCACCTTGGGCGTGCCGGTCATCGGGGTGCTGGCATGGATCATCTACCGCTCACGCGTGCCTGGACGGGGCCCGATGGAGTTCCTGATCATGGTGCCGTCCGCGGTGCCGCGGCTGGTGTTCGGGCTGGGGCTGCTATGGGCATGGATCAACATCCCGATCCCGATCTACGGCACCTTGTGGCTGCTGGGCATCGCCTACTTCACCGTGTTCATGCCGCTGGGCCTGCGCACCATCGCCGGCGTCGTGCTGCAGGTGGACCAGAGCCTGGAGGAATGCGCCCGGGTCTGCGGCGCGTCCTGGGGCCACCAGATGCGCACGGTCACCCTGCCGCTGCTGCGGCCGGGGCTGGTGGCGGCCTGGCTGCTGATCTTCATCGCCTCGGTGCGGGAACTCGGCGTCTCGATCTTCCTGATGGGCCCCAATTCCAAGGTGATCGCCCCGGCGATCGTGAATTCATGGCTGTCGTCCAGTTCCGAACTGTCGGCGGCCATGGCATTGCTGCAGACCGTGATGGTGTTCATCGCGGTGGCGATCATGTTCCGGGTCGCGCGCAAGGTGACAGGAGTGACGGCATGAACCGGGACGCAAACAACGCCCCGCGCATCGAGGTGCGGGACCTTGTGGTGCGCTATGGCGACGCGACCGCGGTGGACGGGGTGAATTTCGCCATCGCGCCGGGCGAGATGGTGACCCTGCTGGGCCCCTCCGGCTGCGGCAAGACCACGACATTGCGCTCGATCGCCGGGCTGGAGACGCCCTGGTCCGGCACCATCACCCTGAACGGCGAGACGGTGTTTTCCGGGCGGGAGCGGCGCAACATGCCGTCGGAAAAGCGCGGCGTGTCGATGGTGTTCCAGTCCTACGCGATCTGGCCGCACATGACGGTGTTCGAGAACGTCGCCTATGGCCTGCGCGTGCGGAAGCTGCCGCAGGCCGAGGTGGCATCCAACGTCGCGCGCGTGCTGGACATGGTCCAGATGCAGTCATACGGCGATCGTCCCGCCTCCAAGCTGTCGGGCGGACAGCAGCAGCGGGTGGCGGTGGCACGGGCGATTGCGTTCTCCCCTACCGTGGTGCTGTTCGATGAACCGCTGTCCAATCTGGATGCCAAATTGCGCGCGGAAATGCGGGTGGAACTGCGGGAGCTGCAGCGGCGTCTGGACATCACATCACTGTACGTGACGCACGACCAGGAGGAGGCGCTGGCCATCTCCGACCGAGTCATTGTCATGAACGCCGGCAAGATCGAGCAGATCGGCTCCCCGGAGGCGATCTACAACCAGCCGAACAGCCGGTTTGTGGCGGATTTCGTGGGGTCCGCGAATATGATCCCGGGACGGGTGGTGGGCGACGGTGATGGCGGGACAGTGCGGTTCGAGACCGAGGGCGGCGTGCGGCTTGCGGTCAGCCCGCCGCCAGGTGGGCGGCGGAACGGGACGATGGTTGCGCTGCGTTCGGCCTATATCGACTTGGGCGCTGGAGCGGTCAGCGGTGTGAACAGGGTGTCGGGAACGATCCACCGGCGGATGTTCCACGGTGATTTCATCCAGTACGTCATCGACTGGCCGGCGGGGCAGTTGATCGTGCGTCGCCCGCCGACCGAGTTGTTCGAGGAGGGTGGCGTGGTCACTGTGTCGTTCGCGGCGGAGCATTGCGTACTGTTGTAGGCGGCGGGAGCACCGGCCACATTGATGTGGCCAATCCGGGACCCGGAACGGGCCTCGCAATCACGACGACTGTCACAGGCCAAGTGGACGAATATACTTTCCGCCGTGACCCCGCGCGGGCGATCGCGCCCAGCGTGTATTCGGCGAACCGCCCGTCCTCGACGTCGGGCGTGCAATTGACAGTGCGCTCTGCCGTGCGGCGCCCAATGATCCGCACCGCATGGCGACCCGCCTCAACCTCGGGCAATTCGGTATCGACATGGCTGGTCAGCACCGGGTCGCTGCCGATGGAGACCGTGCACGCCCAAAACGGCGCCAGTGGGAAGTTGCTCGCCGATGCCCCGAAGCGTCCGACACGGCGATGTTGAGGTCGGCGCACATGCGATCGATCGCGCGCGCGGCCTTGAGTTTCCTCCCAGCGTTCATATCGCCCGCCGTTGGCGGTCAGCGCAAAGGTTCCATCAGTATTTTCATTGCCACTGTCTTGCGAAAACGCCCCCTTGGTATGCGGGAACGATCTACCGCCAGCTCTGAGGCCTGCGCGATCGCCACGTGGTCATGGTATCGTCCTGACCGTCACAACGTTGCCGCTTGAGGTAACCTGAATATAGGGACTCTTGAACGTAACGTCGTTGAACTTCTGAACGATGTTGTCGAACTGTATGTACTCGGCCTTGTCCCAGTGACCCTTGCTCGGTATGGTGAATGTGGTCGATGTTCCCCATTTTAGCTCTTCGTCCTGCTCAGCAGGTAAAATTTTCTCGTCGGATCTTACCTCGGTCCAGCTCAAATGAAAGCGAACCTTTCCGCTATCGGGGCCGTGCAACCATGAGCCGCCATGATGCTTGGTCCATATATTCCAACAGGCATTCGCGATATTACTTGTGTTTCCCCTCTCTCCCCAATCCCCTTCCTGCCATTCCACGTTCAGCTTGACGGATCTGGTATCGACTTGCCAACCCCCTGGCGTGACGCCTTCACACCACTGCTTTCCGTTCGAAATCGGGTCCGGAATGTCATCGTCGGATGATTCCTGGGAGTGAGTGGGTCCCACTCGTTGCGCGGGTACGGCCTGAGACACCGGGGTCTGGGTGAAGAACCGAATTTTTCCTGCTGACTTCGGCAGGCTGACGATCATCAGGTCAAACATGGCGCGATGAGCGCACTTCCCGACAAGGAAACACGACTCTCTGTAGGGGACAGTAAGAACCGCCTCATTGAACTGCAAGGCACCATTGGACTGAAGGAACGCCTTGACTGGAACTTGAAAATCAAGCTCCCTTGTACTTTTCAAGGCGGGCTTGACCGTAAGCTTTCCTACCGCAAGACTTGGATCATACCCTTGTCGCGCTGCGTCGAAGAAATTCCCATAGACTTTCACGGTATCTTTTCCTTCTCCCACGGCTACAACGTAGTACGGCGAGTAGCTCATCACCTGTGGAAATCTATTACTCAGCGGAAGCTCGTTCGCGATCAAAGCGCCTTGTGCCGCAATGTCCCTGAGCTGATCAAACGTCCCGTTCTCCAGTACCTGCACCTTGCTCACGACATCGTTGAGTACAGACACCTGAGCCGTCTTCAGCTCATTGGCAGTCTTATCCAACGAATCGGCATATGAAGACTTCGTCGACAACAATGCCTGAAGGACTTGGCCCCCAGCGCCCGCCAGCACCGTATTGCCAGCATCTGCAGCAGAGTTTATCAATCCACCGACGTGATTGATCTCGTTGTCAAGGAAAATACCGAGGGTACTGGAACCCATCAGGCTCGTGACCTGTGCTTGCGATGGTACAGAGAAACTAATCATGGAAGCGATGACGGTTGCCCCTACGATCAGCTTCCTGGAAGTCGGCATCGTAACCTCCTGCTCCCACCATGATGGCTAGAGAAGATAGCCCTGCTCGGGATTGGGGTGTGGTTACTTCTTGTTCATTAAATTTATCAATTCGATCACGGTCGAATCCGATTGACGATTTGTAGTGTCTCGTCTTGTATCGCCAGTCCCTTCACTGGCCGGCATGGGCAGCGGATGCGGTGAATCGTTTGGCGCAACCAGCTCAGTTGCCCACGCCTCGTCCTGATACAGGCAATGTACAAGCGCCAGCGCAACCAGGGCCTCGGTCGTGCACAGCCGATGAGCTGCGGCAGTTGCTGTGCCCGCAACGTCAGTGCCCACAACGCCGCCGATGCCAGCATCTGTCATGCCACGAACAGCACATCCTGCTCCGCCACAGCGGAAGCCGGTGTGCGTCCAGCAGCTCGGCGAGCTGGTCACGCGCCGTGCTGACTGCATCGGCACCGGTCGATCCATGCGAGGCGCGGCGTTGATGAACAGTGACGGCCGGGTTCTGCGGGCTTCGGCAACGTCTGGCCCAAATTGGCGATCTGCCCCTGGTCCTTGTCCTCCGACGCCTCGAAGTCGATGCAGCGAACGCATGATGGGCGGCAGCGCGCTATCCGTACTGTTGAACCCCCTGCCCCGCATGCTACCTCACCCGGAAGATCCGGAGTCCCCGATGGCGCACGCGCAGACCCACGAGCCAGAGACCCCAATGACCCGCGAGGAGTTTCACGCCTGGCTGCACCAGCAATCCGCCGGCCGGTTCGAGCGGATCGACGGGATCGTGGTCGCGATGGCGCCCGAGCGGCTCTCGCATAACCGGCGCAAGCGCTGCTCGGCTGAGGCTCTACGGCGAGCGGTTCGAGCGGGCGGCTTGGCAACCTGCGAGGTCTTCGCGGATGGCATAACGGTGCCGGTGGACGACAGCGACTTCGAGCCTGACGCGGTCCTGCACTGCGGGCCGCGCCTTCCGGGCGACGCGACCACGGTACCCGACCCGCTGGTGCTGGTCGAAGTGCTGTCCCCGGACAGCGGCACACGGGACCGGGTGACCAAGCTGCGCGCCTACTTCCGGCTGCCCTCGGTGCGGCATTACCTGATCGTCTGGCCCGACGAGCCGCGTATCGTCCACCACGCGCGAAAGCCGGACGGTCAGGTTGCCACCCAGATCTTGTCGTCCGGGGAGATCACGCTCGACCCGCCGGGCATCAAGGTGACGGTCGAGGAATTCTACGCCGATTAGAACGGAATCTCATCATCCAGGTCGCCGCCCTTCGGCGCATCCCAGGACGGCCCGCCGCCGCCACCGCTCCGCCCCTGGCCGCCGCCGGACCGCGCCGCCCCGGCCGGCGCACGGTCGCGGTTGTAACCACCGCCACCGCCACCCCCGGATGACCCGCCGCCCATCTCGGACCCCCCGCCA
>DATNAI010000204.1:0-3237 GCA_035572875.1 Castellaniella sp.
AGGATCGTCCGCGTACCCCAGGAGGCGGCCTTCTCCGCGTCCGCCATCACCTGCTTGATTTCCTTAATGCCGGCCAGCACCGCGGAGAACTCGATGAATGTAGCCCTGGTCGTCTCGGCAATAATTTTGGCCAGCGTCGTCTTGCCCACTCCCGGAGGACCCCAGAAGATCATCGACGACGCATCGTCGCGCTCGATCTGAACGCGCAGCGGCTTGCCCGGACCGAGGAGATGCTCTTGTCCCAGAAACTCATCGAGGGTTCGCGGACGCATGCGCTCCGCCAGGGGTGCGGCCACGGCGGTGGACTTTGTCTCCGGGGCTGGGTTGAAGAGGCTCATGGACCCCCTCCATCATCGCTCATCCCCGGTACACGTGCGCCGGGCGTCCGCCTCGGAGATCGGCAGGAAGGAATAGCGGACAGTTTCTTGCGGCCCGCCGGCCAGCGCGGGCGAGCAGGCTGGCCATCCGCAGGTTACTGCTTCAGTTACTGTGATAATTTCGCAGCATGACGTCCGCAGTGTTTGTCGGAGGGCTGCTGCGCGCCTACCCATGGAAGGACTTCATCGCGCCCGCGATCATTCCGGTTTGGCTCCTGGTGATCATTGCTGCCTGGGCGGCTTTGGCCGCGCTGAAGAGCATGAAGGCGATTGCGGTGCAGACCCGCGAACTCAAGCGGCAGAACGACATGATCATGAGCAAGGAACGCGCCAGACTGCGGGTGGAAATGCTGCCCTTCGATCCGCTGGTGACGAAGGGCAACCTGCACGCCTTCGAGATCAGAGGCGAGGTCTCGATCTCCGGGCCGACGGACGCGTTTATTGACCGCACGGAGTTTCGCGCGGTGGCCGGCGACCAGCCGGACAGTGTCGACTTCAACGCCTCGTTCCCATCGTCCATGCTGAATGTCGGCAAGATTATGAAGGCGAATGCAAAACCGGCGCAGGGGATGACGCTGTTGCGCCATGCGAACGCGGAGATTTTGGGGACGGAGAACATCAGCGAGATTCTCGCGGGCAAGCGCGGCATTCACGCGGCTGGCTCAGTCACGTATCGAGACGTCTTCGATGGGCGATGGATTTTCCGTTTCCGGTACTTCTACAAGGCAACCTACCTGAATGACGGCACGCCGATCGGTGGTTACTGGACGCAGGTGGGCACTCCCGAAGAAAACGGCGAATTCAGGCTGGAGTAGCCGCACTCGGCTCGATCAGACCAAACTCCTCACGAACGTCTACAGGTACCCCGCTTCAATCGACAACTGTGAGGCTCAGTCAGGGTTTGGTCTTCTTGTCCGGCTCGTCCTGACAGCTTTTGTCGAGGTCTTTGCGAAACTGGCCGAAGAGGGGAACTGCGGGTCCGTCGAGGCCGTCCTTCTCCGTTTTGCGCCAGAGAGGGCTTTGACTGTTCACGTCCCCAGGCTTTTGGTAAACGGCCAATAAGTCATCGGGCGGACCGACATCGCCTCCAGCCCCGATCCACCCGCCATTCCCGACGGTGCCATAGGGTGCATTCGTGGGTGACGCCGGGGCATCCGGTCCCTGGCTTGCGTCCGAGGGATCCCGGGGAGCCGGATTGCCGCCCAGGGGAGGAACTCGGCCGACATGTGCGCCGACGGCGCCCTTCGCCGTGGCGAGGCGGCCGGTGCGCACGATCAGGACGACATCCGATTCCTGGGGCTTGTAGACCTCGATCAAACGCTTCCAATCGCGCAGTTGGTCCTCGACGCGCGAGACCGCGTCGCGGTCCTCAGGGATCACTCCGGGGTTCATGATGTCGCCGTCCATCGTGGCGACATAGACGTAGCGGGCGGGGCACAAGATATGGGTGATTTCGCCCTTCTTCGGGGACTTTGCCCAGGCCGTCGAGCCTGCCACGCATATGGCCGCAAGGAGTAAAAGGGTCCGGGAATTCCGCACAGCAGCACCTCTCCGGGCATCGGTCCGCCATTTCGTAGACGAGGTTAGCAGGTCGTGGTGAGCAGATGGAGCGTAACTGATAGCGGGCCGGGTCCAGATGACGGCGCCTGTCGCGCCGCACAAACGTGGGGATGGGCGATTCTCCTGATCCCAGACTTCCGTCACAGCCGTGCAAATTACTTTCGTTTGGTCCAGCTCGTCGGTGGCTGCGCCGGACAGGAACTTTGGCGGGAGAATCCGCGTACAGGGGGCCAATGCAATGATCCAGTCGATCAAATTTGCGGCCCGGAATCTGCGGCACTCCCCGGGGTTTGTAGTGACGGCGATCGTCACACTCGCGCTCGGGATCGGCGTCAACGCGGTGGTCTTCAGCGTGCTGAACGCGCTGGTGCTGCGGCCCGTGAATGTGCCCCGCGCACAAAACCTCTACATGGTGCAGCGCTTCCGCTACCCGTCGCAGTCGTACCTTGACTACAAAGATCTGCGCGATCGGAATCGGACCTTCGAGAGCCTGGCAGGGTTCAACATTATCGGTCCGGTCGGCGTGGATACGGGCGGTGATCCCTCGGTGGCCTGGCCCTATTTGGCGACCGGAAATTATTTCGATGCGCTGAACATTCAGCCCTATCTGGGACGGTTCTTTCACGCCTCGGACGAGAAAGGCCTGAACAGCGCTCCGTATGTGGTGCTGAGTTACGCGTATTGGCACGGTCACTTTCGCGGGGACAAGGGCGTTGTGGGTCAGCAGGTCCAGATCAACAAGCATCCGTTCACGATCCTGGGCGTAGCCCCGCGCGGCTTCCGTGGAACCGAGCTGTTCTTTGTTCCGGCCTTGTGGATTCCTATCGTGGATCAGCCCCTGATCCTGGGCTTCGACGACCAGCAATATCGTGGCAATCACTCGATGTTTGTCGTGGGCCGGCTGAAGCCGCGCATTACCCCGGCGCAGGCAAGCTCGGATCTGAATGCAATTGGTTCGTGGCTGGCGAAGACCTACCCGACCGATGACGACGGGGTGAACTTCACCCTGGCACGTCCGGGCCTTGTCGGAGACATGCTGGGCGGTCCGGCAAAGGCGTTTCTCGCCGGCCTCATGCTGCTGGCAGGGCTGATTCTGCTGGCCGCGTGCGCGAATCTTGGCAGCTTGTTTGCGGCGCGGGCTGCGGATCGCGCCAAAGAGATTGCCCTGCGAATGGCGCTGGGGTCCCGGCGAGGACGCATTCTCCGGGAATTACTGACCGAAGCGGTTCTGGTCTCGGTGGTGGGCGGGGTGGTCGGCCTCGCTGGCGGGCTGGTGATCCTGCGCTGGCTGAGCGCCTGG
>DATNAI010000205.1:0-5201 GCA_035572875.1 Castellaniella sp.
TTGAGTTCGTCAAGCCGCACAACCAGGAACTTGCCCTTGCGGGTCAGCAGCGCCACCGCACTGTCGTCCGCCCGCAGCATCAGCGGCCGGAGCAGGCCATCGCCCTTGTCCACCGTCACGAACTGTTTGCCGGCCCGCTGCCGGGTGGACAGATCGCCCAGGCGGGCCACGAAGCCATAGCCCGACGCCGTCCCCAGGATGACACGATCGTCCGGCGCGCCCGCCGTCATGTGCACGATGCGGCTGCCATGCTCCAGATCGACCATGGACGTGATGGGCTGTCCATCGCCGCGCGCCGAAGGCAGCGCCGACACCGCCACGCTGTACGAGCGACCGGTATCGGATAACGCGATCAATTCCTGGGTCGAACGGCACTCCAGGGTGCCATACAGGCCGTCGCCGGCCTTGAAGCCGAACTGCGCCGGGTCATGGCCATGGCCCTGCCGGACGCGCAGCCAGCCCTTTTGCGACACCACCACGGTGACCGGTTCGTCCACCACCTGGGTTTCCAGCACGGCCCGCTCGGCCGTCTCGATCAGCGTGCGCCGGTCGTCGCCGTACTGCTTGGCATCGGCCTCGATCTCGCGGATCATCAGGCGCCGGAACGCCGTCGGATTGTCCAGCAGATCCTGCAGTTCGGCCTGTTCCGTGCGCTTCTGGACGAGTTCCTGCTCGATGCGAATGCCTTCCAGCCGCGCCAGCTGACGCAGTCGCATCTCCAGAATGTCGTCGGCCTGGCGCTCGCTCAGGCCGAAGCGCTGCATCAGCGCCGCCCGCGGCTCCTCGGCCTCGCGGATGGTGTGGATCACTTCGTCCACATTCAGATAGACGATGCTGCGGCCTTCCAGAATGTGGATGCGGTCCAGTACCTTGTCCAGACGGTGGCGCGTGCGGCGCAGCACAGTCTGCGAGCGAAATGCCAGCCACGATGCCAGGATCTGGCGCAGGCTGCGCTGGCCCGGACGGCCATCGGTATCGATGCACACCAGGTTGATCGGCACATTGCCCTCGAGGCCGGTGCGCACCAGCAACAGCCTGACGAATTCATCGCGGTCGATGCGGCTGGTCTTGGGCTCGAACACCAGCCGGACGGCGGCCTGCTTGCCGGATTCGTCCCGCACCGAGTCCAGCATGTTGAGCACCAGCGCACGGGTCTGCTGCTGGTCGGCCGACAGCGATTTCTTGCCGGCGCGCGGCTTCGGGTTGGTGAGGTCCTCGATGGCCTCCAGTATCTTCTGCGCCGAAGCGCCGGGTGGAAGCTCGGTGACCACCCATTGCCACTGCCCGCGCGCCAGGTCCTCGAAATGCCATCGGGCGCGGGCCTTCAGGGTTCCCCGGCCGCTGGAATAGATTTGCGCAATCTCGTCCGCGGACGAGATGATCTGCCCGCCGCCCGGGAAGTCGGGCCCGGGCACCATGGCGTGGAGTTCCGCGTCGGGCAGCGCGGGCGTCCGCAACAAGGCGACGCAGGCGCGCGCGATCTCGCGCAGGTTGTGCGAGGGAATCTCGGTGGCCATGCCCACCGCGATACCCGAGGCGCCATTGAGCAGCATGATGGGCAGTCGCGCCGGCAAACACAGCGGCTCCTGCTGACTGCCGTCGTAATTGGCGACGAAGTCCACCGTACCCTCGTCCAGCTCGTCGAGCAGCAGGCGCGAGAATGGCGTGAGGCGGGCCTCGGTATAGCGCATGGCGGCGGGATTGTCGCCGTCGCGCGAACCGAAGTTGCCCTGGCCGTCGACCAGCGGATAGCGCAGCACGAAGTCCTGCGCCATGCGCACCATGGCGTCGTAAGCCGCCTGATCGCCATGCGGATGGTATTTGCCCAGCACATCGCCCACCACGCGGGCGGATTTGACCGGCCGCGCCGTCGGCCCCAGGCCCATGGCATCCATCGCATACAGGATGCGGCGCTGCACGGGCTTCTGGCCATCGGAGACCTCGGGCAGCGCGCGGCCTCGCACGACCGAGACGGCATAATCCAGATAGGCCTGTTCGGCGTACTGCGCGAGCACCAGGCTTTCATCATCACCCGCAGCGAGCAGGTCGGGGGTATTTGCGTCCATCACGGTTCCTTAAACATCCACATCGGCCAGGTTGCCCTTTTCTTCCAGCCAGGCACGGCGCTGGGACGCCTCGCCCCGCGCCATCAGCAGCTCGAACATGGTGGCCGACTCCCGGACGCCCTCGCCGCCATGGCGCACTCGCGCCAGCCGGCGCGTATCCGGGTTCAGCGTCGTATCCCAGAGCTGTTCGGCATTCATCTCGCCCAGGCCCTTGAAGCGGCTGATGCGCCAGGCGCCTTCACGCAGCCCCTCGCCCCGCAGCTTTTCCTGCACGGCATCCAGCTCCGCCTGATCCAGGCAATACAGCTTGCGCGCCGGTCGCTTGCCCGCGGCGGGGACGTCTACCCGAAACAGCGGAGGCCGCGCGACATAGACATGCCCTTCTTCGATGAGGCGCGGGAAGTGGCGCAGAAACAGCGTGAGCAGCAGCACCTGGATGTGCGAACCGTCCACGTCCGCATCCGACAGGATGCAGATGCGGCCATACCGCAGCCCGGAAAGGTCGGCCGTCTCGCCGCGCGCATGCGGATCCACGCCGATCGCCACCGAAATATCGTGGATCTCCTGATTGGCGAAGAGTCGGTCGCGATCGACTTCCCAGGCATTCAGAATCTTCCCGCGCAGCGGCAGGATGGCCTGGAATTCCTTGTCGCGCCCCATCTTGGCCGAGCCGCCCGCCGAGTCGCCTTCGACCAGGAACACCTCGGTGCGGGTCGCATCCGACGATTCGCAATCGGTCAGCTTGCCGGGCAGCACGGCCACGCCGGAACCTTTGCGCTTTTCGATCTTGCGCGCGGCGCGGCTGCGCGCCTGGGCCTGGCCTATCGCCAGCTCCGCCAGTTGCTTGCCGTAGTCCACATTGGCATGCAGCCACAGTTCCAGCGCGTTGCGCAGGAAGCCGCCGACCAGCCGCACCGCATCGCGGCTGTTGAGCCGCTCCTTGATCTGGCCCTGGAACTGCGGATCCAGGACCTTTGCCGACAACACGAAGCTGGCGCGGGCAAAGACGTCTTCCGGCAGCAGGCGGATGCCCTTGGGCAGCAGATTATGCAACTCGGCAAATGACTTGACGGCATTGAACAGGCCCTCGCGCAGGCCCGATTCGTGCGTGCCGCCCGCCGTGGTCGCGATGAGATTCACATAGGACTCCCGGACCGTGGGTCCCTCGGCCGTCCAGGCGACGACCCACTGCGCCCCTTCGCCGCGCGCGAAATGCTCATCGTCCTCGGCCGCGTACTGCTGACCCTCGAAGAGCGGCACCAGCACCGGCGCATCGCCCAGTTCCTCAGACAGATAATCGCGCAGTCCGGCGGCATAGTGCCATTCCCGGGTCTGCCCGGCCTTCTCCAGCGTCAGGGTTACCCGCGTGCCCGGCAGCAGCACCGCTTTGCTGCGCAGCGCATGCTCGAGCTCCGCCAGCGGAATCGCGGCGTGATCGAAATAGCGGGCATCGGGCCAGACCCGGATCCGCGTCCCCGTGCGGCGCTTGCCCACCGAGGCGACGTGCTTCAATGGCTCGATCACATCGCCGTCGGCAAAGACCACCCGGTGCTCCCCGCCATCGCGCCAGACGGTGACCTCCAGCCGCGTGGACAGGGCATTGGTGACCGACACACCGACCCCGTGCAGGCCCCCCGAGAACGCGTAGGCGCCGCCATCCGCCTTGTTGAATTTTCCGCCCGCATGCAGGCGCGTGAAGACCAGCTCGACGACGGGCGCGTGCTCTTCCGGGTGCTCCCCCACAGGAATGCCGCGTCCGTCGTCCTCGACGGTCACGCTGCCGTCCGCGTGCAGCGTCACCGCCATGCCGCGCGCAAAGCCCGCCAGCGCCTCGTCGGCCGCGTTATCGATGACTTCCTGGACGATGTGCAGCGGATTGTCGGTGCGCGTATACATCCCCGGACGCTGGCGCACCGGCTCCAGTCCCTTCAGGACACGGATCGAAGATTCGTCGTATGAAGCAATGGTCACTGTAATGCCCGCCGTCGGTACGAAAAAAACGACTATTTTACGGAGTTAATGGTATGCTTATCTGCATCGGGCCAGACGCGCCCCGCGCGCAGCGATCCATCCCCGGCCCGCAGACTTCCATTCTTCGCACTTGCGCCTACCTCTATGAGTGACTCCATCAAGCACGTTAGCGACGCGTCCTTCGAGACCGACGTGCTCAAATCCAATTTGCCAGTCCTGGTCGATTACTGGGCCGAATGGTGCGGCCCCTGTAAAATGATCGCCCCGCTGCTCGAAGAAGCCGCCACCAAATTCCAGGGCCGCGTGACCGTGGCCAAACTCAACGTCGACGAGAATCCCCAAACAGCCGCCAAATACGGCATTCGCGGCATCCCGACGCTGATGCTCTTCAAAAACGGCAAGGTCGACACCACCAAGGTCGGCGCACTCTCGCGTACCCAGCTTCAGGCTTTCCTCGACGAAGCCGTCTGACTTCGCCTTCTTTCCACTCCGATTCCACACGCGCGAGCCCGGCTCCGGGCTCGCCATAGATCCCACGATCCTCTCCTACCCTTTCCCATGCATCTGAACGAACTCAAAGCACTGCACGTCTCGCAGCTGCTCGACATGGCTGCCGAACTCGAAATCGACAACGCCAACCGGCTGCGCAAGCAGGAACTGATGTTTGCCATCATGAAGCGGCGCGCCAAGCAGGGCGAACAGATCTTCGGCGACGGGGTGCTGGAGGTGCTGCCGGACGGCTTCGGGTTCTTGCGTTCGCCTGACACATCCTATCTGGCGAGCACCGACGACATCTACATTTCGCCCTCGCAGATCCGGCGTTTCAACCTGCATACCGGCGACTCGATCGAGGGCGAAGTCCGCGTGCCCAAGGACGGGGAACGCTATTTCGCACTGGTGAAGGTGGACAAGGTCAACAGCGTCCAGCCCGAAGAGATCAAGCATCGCATCATGTTCGAGAACCTGACGCCGCTGCATCCCGACGTGCCGATGGTGCTGGAACGCGACCTGAAGGGCAAGGAAAACATCACCGGCCGCATCATGGACATCTTCGCGCCCATCGGCAAGGGCCAGCGCGCGCTGATCGTGGCCAGCCCGAAATCCGGCAAGACGATCCTCATGCAGCACATCGCCCACGCCATCACCGCGAATTATCCCGACGCC
>DATNAI010000206.1:0-12505 GCA_035572875.1 Castellaniella sp.
GGGATGCGCATCGTCAATGTCATGATGAGCAGACAGGCGAACCCGAGCAGGCCGCCGTGCTTGCCGTAGACGGTGAGCATCGAGAAGGCGAAGCACAGTGCCGGGACCGTCAGCCAGATCACCAGCGCGTAGCTGGAGGCCAGTCCCGTGATCGCCGTGGTCAGCGAACTCAGGCACAGGGCCGCCACCATGCCGTTGAGGCCATAGCGGCGCGGGCCGCCTGGTTGGTCCAGGATGGCGACGCAGCCCGCCCCCACGGCCGCCACGAAGCCGCCGGCGATCCAGCCGAAGATTCCCCACAGCACGAAGGCGGGCAGCAGGACGCCCACGGACTGGCGCAGACCGCCGAAAAAGTAGTGGCTGTAGAAAAAACGCTGCAACTGGGAAAGGGTCGATGTCATGCGGCCGGTCGTCCAGGCGCCTGTGGCGATTCTGTCAAGTATAGGGAATTAAGCGCCAGACTCGAGTTGACGTTTACGTCAGCAACTCGAATTCGGCTGCGGCCGCGCCATGGCGTTGCTTCGTCGCCAGTTGGTTGACAACCCGCTCTTCGGTTGCGGCAAATGTTGCGATGCATTAAATTAGTGCCTCGATTTGTTGCATCCAGGCAGATCAACCAGGAGACACACGGGCCACGCGCCCGGGACTCTACCTGTCCAATGCTTCAGGGAGCGCCACAAGCGTCGCCCGAAGCGTCCGTTTCTACCTCCCGCGCTCCCAGAGCGCTCGTGTCTTGTGCCAAGGGGTGCAGGCCGTTCCCACGAGGTGGTCGAGCCAAGCGGTTCCGTGAACCGTCGAGCGTCGGCCGTGTCGTGGATCATCGGTCGTGGCCCGGGTCGATTGTCGACTGCTTGGTGCGAAGCACTGGTCATGAAAGGAACCCATGATGGAACTCAATGGCGCCGACATCGTCGTGCGTTGTCTGATCGAGGAAGGCGTAGACCATCTCTTTGGCTACCCCGGCGGCGCGGTCCTCTATATCTACGACGCGATCTACAAGCAAGATAAATTCCAGCACATTCTCGTGCGACATGAGCAGGCCGCCGTTCACGCAGCCGATGCCTATTCCCGTTCTTCCGACAAGACTGGCGTCTGCCTGGTCACCAGCGGTCCGGGCGTGACCAATGCCATCACCGGCATCGCCACGGCCTACATGGACTCGATCCCCCTGGTGATCATCAGCGGCCAGGTCCCGACCCACGCGATCGGCCAGGACGCGTTCCAGGAATGCGACACCGTGGGCATCACCCGGCCCTGCGTCAAGCACAACTTCCTGGTGCGCGACGTGAAGGATCTGGCTGAAACCATGCGCCGCGCCTTCTACATCGCTCGCTCGGGGCGTCCCGGTCCGGTGCTGGTGGACATTCCCAAGGACGTCTCGGTGGCGACTTGCAAGTTCATGCCCAAGCGGGGCCCCACGGTGCTGCGGTCGTATTCGCCCGTGACCAAGGGACACCAGGGCCAGATCAAGAAGGCCGTGCAACTTTTGTTGGCGGCCGAGCGCCCCATGATCTATGCCGGCGGTGGGGTGGTGCTCTCCAATGCGTCCGACGAGCTGCGCAAGCTGGTCCGCGTCACGGGGGCTCCTTGCACCACGACGCTGATGGCGCTGGGCGCCTTCCCGGGAACCGATGAGAAGTTCGTCGGCATGCCGGGCATGCACGGCACCTTCGAGGCCAACATGGCCATGCAGAACAGCGACGTGCTGATAGGCATCGGGGTGCGTTTTGACGACCGCGTGATCGGCAACCCTCGCAACTTCGCGCAGGTCCCGCGCAAAGTCGTTCATATCGACATTGACCCGTCTTCGATTTCCAAGCGGGTGCGTGTGGACGTGCCTATCGTGGGCGACGTGAAGGAAGTCCTCCAGGACCTCATTGGCCTGTACGCGCAGGCGCTTGCCGAACAGGGCGGCACCGAGCGTCGGCTGGATGCGTGGTGGAAGCAGATCGATGCGTGGCGCGCGCGCAAATGCCTGGATTACGATCATTCCGACACCATCATCAAGCCGCAGTTCGTGATCCAGAAGCTCTGGGAAGTCACGCGCGGACAGGCCTTTGTGACCTCGGACGTGGGGCAACACCAGATGTGGGCCGCGCAGTATTACCCCTTTGCGGAACCGCGCCGCTGGATCAATTCGGGCGGTCTGGGCACCATGGGCGTGGGGTTGCCGTTCGCCATGGGCGTGCAAATGGCCAACCCGGGACGCGACGTGGCGGTCATTACCGGCGAAGGCTCCATCCAGATGAATATCCAGGAGCTGTCGACCTGCAAGCAGTATCGCCTGACGCCCAAGATCCTCTGCCTGAACAACCGGTATCTGGGCATGGTCCGGCAGTGGCAGCAGATCGACTATGGGTCACGGTATTCCGAAACCTATGTCGAAGCGCTGCCGGATTTCGTCAAACTGGCGGAAAGCTACGGGCACATCGGTCTGCAAATCGAGAAGCCGGCCGATGTCGAACCCGCGCTGCGCGAGGCATTCACGAAACACAAGGATCGCCTTGTGTTCATGAATTTCATCACCGATCAGACCGAGAACGTCTGGCCCATGGTGAAGGCGGGCCGCGGCCTGACCGAGATGCTGCTGGGTTCCGAGGATCTGTGAGGGGATCGAAATCATGAAACACGTCATTTCCGTTCTGCTGGAAAACGAGCCGGGCGCCTTGTCGCGCGTGGTGGGCCTGTTTTCGGCGCGCGGCTACAACATCGAAACCCTGACGGTGGCTCCCACCGAGGATCCGACGCTGTCGCGCATGACCATCGTGACGGTCGGGCCCGACGAAGTCATCGAGCAGATCACCAAGCACCTGAATCGTCTCGTGGATGTGGTCAAGGTCGTGGACCTGTCCGAGGGGCCCCACGTCGAGCGCGAGCTCATGCTCATCAAGGTGCGCGCCGTGGGCAAGGAACGCGACGAGATGAAGCGCATGGCGGAGATCTTCCGCGGGCGCATCATCGATGTCACCGACAAGACCTACACCATCGAACTCACCGGCGTGCAGGACAAGATCGCCGCCTTCATTGACGCGCTGGATCGCAGCGCCATCCTGGAAACGGTCCGCACGGGCGTGTCCGGGGTGGGGCGAGGCGAGCGCGTCCTCAAGCTGTAGCCGTCGGGGGCAACCCCGAATCCCCCTTTTTCCGAATCGCAAAAATCAACGGAGTATCCAATGAAAGTTTTCTACGACAAAGACTGTGACCTGTCCCTCATCAAGGGCAAGCAAGTAGCCATCATCGGCTACGGTTCCCAGGGCCATGCGCACGCACTGAACCTGCATGATTCAGGAGTGCATGTCACGGTGGGGCTGCGCAAGGGTGGCGCTTCATGGAACAAGGCCGTCAATGCCGGTCTGGAAGTCAAAGAAGTCGCCGACGCCGTCAAGAGCGCGGATGTCGTCATGATGCTGCTGCCCGACGAGCACATCGCCCAGGTTTACCGCACGCAAATTGCCGACAACATGAAGTCGGGTGCCGCGCTCGCCTTTGCTCACGGGTTCAACATCCATTATGGGCAGATCGTGCCGCGCGCCGACATCGACGTCATCATGATCGCCCCGAAGGCCCCGGGCCACACGGTGCGCAGCACCTATACCCAGGGCGGCGGCGTGCCCATGCTGATCGCGGTGCACCAGGATCATTCCGGCAAGGCGCGTGATCTGGCGTTGTCCTACACCATGGCCAATGGCGGCGGTCGTGCCGGCATCATCGAAACCTCTTTCCGTGAAGAGACGGAGACGGACCTGTTTGGCGAACAGGCCGTGCTGTGCGGCGGCGCCGTGGAACTCATCAAATCGGGCTTCCAGACGCTGGTGGATGCCGGTTATGCGCCCGAAATGGCGTATTTCGAATGCTGCCACGAGCTCAAACTGATCGTCGACCTGATCTACGAGGGCGGCATCGCCAACATGAACTATTCGATCTCCAACAATGCGGAGTTCGGCGAGTACGTCAGCGGCCCGCGCGTGGTCAATGACGAGTCGCGTGCAGCCATGCGGGATGTCCTGCGCGACATCCAGACCGGCGTCTACGCGAAGAAGTTCATCCTGGAAAACGCGGCGGGTGCGCCGGAGCTGTCGTCGCGCCGTCGCCTCACGTCCGAGTTGCAGATCGAACAGGTGGGCGGCAAGCTGCGGGCGATGATGCCCTGGATCGCGGCGCACAAGCTCGTGGATCAGACCAAGAACTGATCTCGCGCAGGCATGCGGTTCGCGCCGTGGCAGGGGGCGGTCGCTCCTGTTCTAGGCTGGGGCCTCGGCGGCGATATGGCCGATGCGGTGGTGATGGACGGGGCGCCCGTCCCTGTCCGCCCGCATCGGCCTTTTGCATGCCCGGCCAACCCCCGATCCATCGCGCGCCGCCGGTGATACCAGGGGGAGGCATTCTGTGTCAACATGGTGAAATGAGTTATTCTTGCGCACCATGAAGATTCCTCCTTATCCCCATCCCCTGATTGCCCGGGAGGGCTGGCCCATTCTCGCGGGCGGCGTGATTGTGTCGCTCCTGGTGAGTGCCTGGTCGGGCTGGGCCTCCATCCCGTTCTGGATCTTTACCCTGTTTGCGCTGCAGTTTTTCCGCGATCCGGTGCGCGAGGCGCCCGAGGGCGAAGGCCTTGTGCTGTGTCCGGCCGACGGGCGTGTCGTTTCTGTGGAGGAGGCGACGGATCCGTATGCCGAAGATCGAGCCGCCCTCCGGATCAGCGTGTTCATGAATGTGTTCAACGTCCATTCGAACCGGGTTCCGGTCGATGGTGAAGTCGAGTCCCTCACGTACTTTGCCGGCCGGTTCTTCAATGCTTCCCTGGACAAGGCGTCTCTGGAAAACGAGCGCAATGCCATGGTGCTGCGCACGTCCGATGGACAGACGGTGACGGCCGTACAGGTCGCCGGGCTGGTGGCCAAGCGCATCCTGTGCCACGCGCACGTGGGCCAGCGGCTCTATGCCGGCCAGCGCTATGGCTTCATCCGCTTCGGGTCGCGGGTAGACGTATACTTGCCTCCGGGCTCGCGCCCCCGGGTTGCCCTGGGCGACAAAGTCCAGGCGACCAGCACGATCCTTGCCGAGTTGCCTGCTACCGGGTTGCCTGCTACTTTGGATATCGATGAATCCGTTGCCTGAATCCATGCCTGACGAACCTCAGCGACGCCGCAGCATTTACCTGTTGCCCAACGCCTTTACCACAGCAAATCTTTTCGCCGGCTTCTATGCCGTGGTTCAGGCGATGAACCATAACTTCGAAGTCGCGGCGATGGCGATCTTCCTGGCGATGGTATTCGACAGCATGGATGGCCGAGTCGCACGGTTGACGCACACCCAGTCGGCGTTTGGCGAACAGTACGATTCGCTGGCAGACATGGTTTCATTCGGCATGGCGCCCGCTCTGGTGGTCTACCAGTGGTCGTTGCTGGGGCTGGGTCGCTGGGGCTGGCTGGCCGCCTTCGTGTACGTGGTGGGGGCGGCGCTGCGGCTTGCGCGGTTCAATGCCAATATCGGCAAGGTCGACAAGCAGTACTTTCAGGGGCTGCCCAGTCCTGCGGCGGCGGCACTGGTCGCCGGCTTCGTGTGGCTGTCCGTGGATAACAGGCTCTCGCTTTCGGACGGTCCGGTCGCTTGGGCCGCCTTTGGACTGACGGTGTATGCGGGGATCGCCATGGTGTCCAATGCACCGTTTTTCAGTGGCAAGTCCTTCGCCCTGGGGCGCAGCGTGCCGTTCTGGGTCATGATCGCCCTGGTGGCTGTCTTCGTGTTCGTGTCCAGCGATCCGCCCGTTGTGCTGTTCGGGCTGTTCATCCTCTATAGCCTTTCCGGCTGGGTCGCCTGGCTGTGGCGGGTGCGCCGTGCTCGGCGACTGGGACAGCGCATGCGGGGCGGCGGCGACGCGGGCGGCGGCGTGCCGCACTGAGTCGCCCCGCCGTGGGCGTTTCCAATCCTTCCACAGGCTGCGCGCGAAATCGCGGCCGATCCGCTATAATGAGCGCCGCGCCACACCTGCGTGGCGCTTTTTTCATTTCACGGCCGCACGCCTCGGTGCCGCCGCCCGTCCCAGAGGTTCATAGCATGTCTGTAGCAGATATTGTCAAGTCTGACATCGTTGCGCAATTCCAGCGCGCTGCCGGTGATACTGGCTCTCCCGAAGTCCAGGTCGCCCTGTTGACCGCTCGTATCAATGAGCTGACCGGTCACTTCAAGCTGCACACCAAGGACCACCATTCCCGCCGCGGCCTGCTGCGCATGGTGAGCCGCCGCCGCAAGCTGCTGGACTACCTGAAGGGTAGCAAGCCGGATTCGTATCGCGCCCTGATCGAAAAGCTCGGGCTCCGTAAGTAATGCCCAGGGGTCTGGTGCCCCATGGTTGAACCGTGTATGCCGCGATTTCGTGCGCGGGGTACACGGTTTTTTCGTAAGCAAAAGGAATAACGTAATGTTCAACAAAGTGAGCAAGTCGTTTCAGTACGGCGACCACACGGTGGTGATGGAGACGGGTGAAATCGCGCGTCAGGCCTCCGGTGCGGTGCTGGTGTCGGTGGACGATACCGTGGTGCTGGCGACGGTGGTCGCTGCCAAGACCGCCAAACCTGGCCAGGACTTCTTCCCGCTGACCGTCGATTACGTCGAGAAGACCTACGCCGCCGGCAAGATTCCGGGCGGCTTTTTCAAGCGCGAAGGCAAGCCTTCCGAAAAGGAAATCCTGACCTCGCGCCTGATCGATCGTCCGCTGCGCCCGCTGTTCCCTGACGGGTTCTACAACGACGTCCAGATCATCATCCACACTCTGTCGGTCAATCCCGAAGTCGATCCCGACATCCCGGCCATGCTGGGGGCGTCCGCGGCGCTGGCCGTGTCCGGCATTCCGTTCAATGGCCCGGTGGGCGGCATCCGCGTCGGTTACGTGAACGGCCAGTACGTGGCCAATCCGACGGTCTCCCAGCTGAAAGAATCGCAGCTCGACCTGGTGGTTGCCGGAACCGAAGCCGCGGTGCTGATGGTGGAATCCGAAGCCAAGCAGTTGCCCGAGGACGTGATGCTGGGCGCCGTAGTGTTCGGTCACGAGCAACTGCAAGCGGCGATCAATGCCATTGACGACCTGGTGGCCGAAGCGGGCAAGCCCGAATGGGACTGGCAGCCCGCGCCGGTGAATGAAGTCCTGTCGACGGCCGTGCGCAGCGCCGCCTTCGAGGCGCTCGAAGGCGTCTACAAGATTCATGACAAGCAGGAACGTACGACCGCGCTGCGCCAGACCTACGCCGATGTGAAGGCGAAGCTGGCCGAGCACGCCGCCGCCCGCGGCGATGACGCGCCCGACGGCGTCGAAGTCGAAAATCTCCTGTTCGATCTGGAATCCGAAATCGTCCGCGGCCGTATCCTGCGCGGTGAGCCCCGTATCGACGGGCGCGACACGCGCACCGTGCGCCCGATCAGCATCCGGCTGGGCGTGCTGCCGCGCGCCCACGGCTCGGCGCTGTTCACGCGTGGGGAAACCCAATCGTTGGCGATCACTACGCTGGGGACCAAGCAGGACGAACAAATCATTGATTCCATCATGGGCGAATACCGTGATCGATTCATGATGCACTACAACATGCCTCCGTTTGCGACCGGCGAGACGGGCCGCTTCGGCGTGCCCAAGCGCCGCGAGATCGGCCATGGCCGTCTGGCCAAACGGGCCTTGCTGGCATTGCTGCCCGCCCCGGAAGAATTCCAGTACACCATTCGCGTGGTGTCCGAAATCATGGAATCGAACGGTTCCTCCTCGATGGCGTCGGTCTGCGCCGGCTGCCTGTCCATGATGGATGCCGGCGTGCCGATCAAGGATCACGTCGCTGGCGTGGCCATGGGCTTGATCAAGGAAGGCAACAAGTTCGCCGTCCTGACGGACATCCTGGGTGATGAAGATCACCTGGGCGACATGGACTTCAAGGTCACGGGCACCGACCACGGTGTCACGGCCCTGCAGATGGACATCAAGATCCAGGGCATCACCAAGGAAATCATGCAGATTGCCCTGGCGCAGGCGCGCGAAGGCCGGTTGCATATCCTGGAAAAGATGCATCAGGCTCTCGAGGGCTCGCGCACCGAGCTGTCGAATTTTGCGCCGCGCATGCTGCAGATGAAGATCAACCCCGAGAAGATTCGTGACGTGATCGGCAAGGGCGGTGCGACCATCCGCGCACTGACCGAGGAAACCGGCACGCACATCGACATCAGCGACGATGGCAGTATCGTGATCTCCAGTGCGGACCTGGACAAGGCCCACGAAGCCGAGCGCCGGATCAAGGAACTCACGGCTGACGTCGAGGTTGGCCAGGAGTACCAGGGCACAGTCCAGCGCCTGCTGGATTTCGGCGCCATCGTTCAGGTGCTGCCGGGACGCGACGGGTTGCTGCACATCTCCGAGATCGCCAACTATCGCATCGCCGACATCAACGACGTGCTGAAGGTCGGTCAGTCGGTGCGCGTGAAGGTCATCGAAGCGGACGAGCGCGGTCGCTTGCGCCTGTCGGTGAAGGCCATCGGCGGGATCGAAGCACAGGGCGGCCCCTCCGCTCCTGCGCCGGCTGGCGAGTGATCGCATAGCAGCGTCCCCTCCAGGGGGACGATCCACCCATGAAGGCGCCTCGCGGCGCCTTCATTGTCATGCGCGACTATGCGCTACACTTGCGGTCTTCATGGTTGCACAGCGCAGTCGTCGCCGGTGCAGCCATCCATGGAAGCGTGCCAGAGTGGTTGAATGGACCGGTCTTGAAAACCGGCGATGGGGCAACCCATCCGTGAGTTCGAATCTCACCGCTTCCGCCAGTTGCCTGCCCGGCCTTGGCCGGTGAAACGGCGCCTGCTAAATGGCGCCGGCTCCCTAGAGGTCCTGGGCCGGTTTGATCGCACCCCGGCGGATCTGGTCGCGCTCGATGGAATCGAACAGAGCCTTGAAGTTGCCTTCGCCGAAGCCGGTGTCGCCCTTGCGCTGGATGAATTCGAAGAAAACGGGGCCCAGCAGCGTCTCGGAGAAAATCTGCAGCAGGAGTCTGGGCTCACCCTCGCCGGTGTTGCCGTCCAGCAGGATGCCCCGCGCCTTCAGGGCCGCGGTAGGCTGGCCATGGCCGGGCAGGCGCGTGTCCAGCGATTCATAGTACGTGTCCGGAGGCGCGGCCATCAGCGGTACGCCGGCAGCTCTCAGTCTATCGATCGTGGCAATCAGGTCGTCGCTGAGCAATGCGACGTGCTGAATGCCTTCGCCGTTGAATTTCATCAGGAACTCTTCGATCTGGCCCGCGCCCTTCGAGGATTCCTCGTTCAGCGGAATGCGGATCAGGCCGTCGGGTGCCGTCATGGCCTTGGATGTCAGGCCGGAATATTCGCCCGTGATGTCGAAATATCGGATCTGCCGAAAATTGAACAATTTTTCGTAGAAGCCGGCCCAGAATTCCATCCGGCCGCGGTAGACGTTATGCGTGAGATGGTCGACGATCTTGAGGCCGTGCCCTTTTGGGTGTCGGTCGACGTTCGCAATGAATTCGAAATCGATGTCGTAGATGGATTCCCCGTCCCTGAACCGGTCGATCAGGTAGAGCGGAGCGCCGCCGATTCCCTTGATGGCGGGCAGGCGCAATTCCATGGGTCCGGTGGGCACATCGATGGGCTGGGCGCCCAGCGTCAGCGCACGCTCATAGGCGTGGTGGGCGTCCTTCACGCGGAACGCCAGGCCGCAGGCGGCGGGACCGTGTTCGGCGGCAAAATAGGCGGCCGGACTCCTGGGCTCGCGGTTGACGATGAAGTTGATGTCGCCCTGGCGGTAAAGCGCGACGTTCTTGGATCGGTGATTCGCCACCAGCGTGAACCCGAGTTTCTCAAAAAGCGGTTCCAGGACGTTCGGAGTCGGCGATGCGAATTCGACGAATTCGAACCCCGTCAGTCCCATGGGGTTCTCGAACAGATCGGTCATGGTGTGCTCCTCTGGGAGCTAACGCCCCCGCCACGCAGCCCACGCAAGCACAATCCAGGCCGCGATCATGAGCAGCCCGCCAACGGGCGTGATGGCCCCAAGCACCCGGGTGCCCGTGAGGACCAGTGCGTACAGGCTGCCGCTGAATACCACTATACCCGCCAGCATCAGGCCGGCGGCCCAGGACGCCGGCGTTGGCGAGACATGAGACCAGATCGCGGCGATCAACAGGAGCCCCAGGCCGTGCAGCATCTGGTAATGGGCGGCGGTGCGCCAAGTCTCCAGCGATTCAGGCGAGGCGATGCGGCGCAGCCCGTGCGCGCCGAAGGCGCCCGCCGCCACACCCAGTGCGAGCACCAGTGCGCCGTAAACTATCAGCATGCGTGGGTTCATGGTCGGTTCCATTCAAAGGTCAGCCCCGATTGTAGAGGAGGCCCGCGATGATTCACCGGGCGACCCCATGCCGGACGGCAGGGTTCGAGTACAATGCGCCGAGCCTGCCGACGGGCGGCTCCCATGGCGGAATTGGTAGACGCAAGGGGCTTAAAACCCCTCGACTTCGGTCATGCCGGTTCGACCCCGGCTGGGAGCACCATAAGAAATTCCGAAGTCCTGCCGTTAATGGTTCATCGTTCCCTTGACGCGCCTCAGCGCTGGTGTCCCTATCGGGCTCCGGCCACATCGAGACCCTCCTATGCGCAATTTCAAAATCGGCACCCGGCTTGGCCTGGGATTTGGCTTTGTCATCATCCTTTTGCTCGTGATGTCGGGGATTGGCGCCTGGCGCATCATCAATTCTCAGCAAGACAATCAGGCGCTGAATCACAGGCTTCAGACCAATGCCTTGATCCAGCAGTTGACGCGCCAGATCAGCATGGGCGCGAACCAGACGCAGGCCACTCTGGCGGCGGACCCTGACACGCTGCGCAAGCTGAAGTCGTCCATTCTGGCCTCGGACCAGCAGATGCAAAAGCTCGGCGAGGCGCTGGCACAGGAGCTTACCCACCCTCAATCGATCGCACTGTTGCAGCAATTCCGCCAGGCGCGAGAGGTCTTTCTGAAGGCGCGCGACCAGGCTTTCAAGAGCCTGGATGGCGGGGACTATGGTGCCGCTGACGCCTTCTTCAATCAAGAGCTTCCGAAGGTGACGACCGGTCTGCTGGATCGGGTCGACCGGCTGTCCCGGTTCCAGGACGATTCGGTGCGGGAACTGTTTAACCAAAGCGCTCAATCCAGCCGGCTGGGGCTGTCCGTGCTCGCCGTGGCCACGCTGCTGGCGCTTCTGCTCGGGCCGCTGTTCGCGTGGCGCGTGACGCGTTCGGTGACGCGTCCGCTGCGCCACGCGGTGGATCTCGCCGGGGCGGTCGCTCGGCGCGACCTGAGCGTGGAAATCAATGCGGGCGGCCGTGATGAAGTCGCACAGTTGCTGGAGGCTCTTGGGACGATGGCGCGCAATTTGCGAGGCGCCCTGGGAGAGGTCCGCAGTGGCTCCGACGCGATCGCCTCGGCGGCGGCGGAAATCACGGCCGGCAATCTGGATCTTTCTTCGCGCACCGAACATCAGGCCAGCTCTCTGGCGCAGACGGCGGCCACCATGGAACAACTGACGGCCACGGTGCGGCAGAATGCCGACAACACGCACCAGGCCAACTCGCTGGCGGCAGCGGCTGCCCGGACAGCCACGGATGGCGGTGCCATCGTCTCGCAGCTCGTGTCCACGATGAGCGAGATCAACCAGAAATCACGGCAGGTCACCGACATCATCGGTGTTATTGATTCGATTGCCTTTCAAACCAATATTCTCGCGTTGAATGCGGCGGTGGAAGCCGCGCGCGCCGGCGAACAGGGGCGCGGCTTTGCGGTGGTGGCGTCCGAAGTGCGGGCGCTGGCCCAGCGCAGCGCCGCAGCCGCCAAGGAAATCAAGACGCTCATTGTGGCTTCGGTGGAATCGGCTTCCCGGGGCAATGACCAGGCAAGCCATGCGGGCGCGACCATGCAGGATATCGTGGACGGCATCCGACGGGTGACGGACATCATGGGCGAGATCAGCGCTGCCAATCGCGAGCAGACCACCGGCATCGAGGAAGTCAATACCGCCGTGACGCAGATGGATGAAGTCACGCGCCAGAATGCCAGCCTGGTGGAAGAGTCCGCCGCGGCAACGACCAGTCTGCAAGACCAGGCCGATACGCTGGCGCGCCTGGTGGCCACCTTCAATCTGGGCCAGCCGGCCGAGGAGTTGGCGGAAGATGCCGCTGTTGAACGGCCCCTGCTGGATGCACCGGTCCTGACGCCGCTCTTGGGAGCACCTGCTCGGTAAACACGCTACAATTCAGGGTTACTCGATTTTTATTTGCCTGCTTCGACTCTCATGAGCCACCCTCGCAAGCGCCTTGTCATGGGCAATTGGAAAATGCACGGCAGCCTGCAGGATAATGCAGCGCTGTTGGGCGCATTGCTGTCTGGCGCTGGCCGCGCCGGCGATACCGAGCTTGCGGTTTGCGTGCCTTCCCCTTATCTGGCCCAGGCCCAGGCGTCGCTGGCCGGTTCGCGTATTTCGTGGGGTGC
>DATNAI010000207.1:0-19183 GCA_035572875.1 Castellaniella sp.
GCGATGGATTCCTTGTTGCCGGATACACCCGAAGACGCATCGCGGTCCAATGAGGCCGACGATTCATAGAACATAGAACACCCAAGTGTAGGAGTCACTGAGCCCCATGACCGCAGAACTGGAAACGTCACCACGAACCGAGGAGCCCTCAGGGGCCGATTCCCCTGCTGCGGAAAGTCGCGGCAACCGGTCCCGTGGCCGCAAGCTTCGTACGCCATTTCGTCGGCGGCGCGGGGAGGCGGCGGCTTCCGATGTGCCGGCCGATGAAGGCTCCAGAGTGGACGCGGGCTCGGCCGAGGAAGCCGATCAGGCCTTGTCTTATCTCCAGGACACACACCCGACGACGAAGCGGCTGGATCGCTATATGAATAGCGATGCGCTCACGCCGAAGTTGCATAAGGTTCTGGCCGATGCCGGCATAGGCTCGCGCCGCGACATGGAAGAATTGATCATTGCGGGGCGGGTCTCGGTCAACGGCGAGCCGGCGCACGTGGGTCAACGCGTGGGTCAGAACGACCAGGTCCGCGTCAATGGGCGGTTGATCTCGCGGCCCAAAATGGACCGGCTGCCCCGCGTCATTCTTTATCACAAGCCGGCGGGCGAGATCGTCAGCCACGACGATCCCGAAGGCCGCGCCAACGTTTTTGCGCGCCTGCCGCGTATTCGCAGCGGCAAGTGGTTATCGGTGGGGCGGCTGGACCTGAATACCGAAGGCCTGCTGATCCTGACGACTTCCGGTGAACTCGCCAACCGATTGTCTCATCCGCGATATGGTTCGGAGCGGGAATACGCGGTCCGGATCCTGGGTGAACTGGGCGATCAGAAGATGTCCGAACTCACCAGCGGCGTGGAGCTCGAGGACGGTCCGGCGCAATTCAATTCGCTCGATTACATTGGCGGGGAGGGCAGCAACCGCTGGTACCGCGTGACGCTCAGCGAGGGCCGCAACCGCGAGGTCCGCCGCATGTTCCAGACGGCTGGCGTGACGGTCAGCCGCCTGATCCGCACGCGCTTTGGCGATGTGGTGCTGCCGTCCAATCTGCGCCGCGGCCGCTGGGACGAACTGCCGCCGGACCTGGTGGGGGCGTTGATGGTCCAGTTGGGCCTGATCCGTTCATCTGATGACGAGGCCGACGAGCAGGTCGAGCGCCAGCCGCTTTCCTATGCCAGCGCCCTGCCGCCGGGATTCGGGACGCCGGGCCGCAACGGCCAGAACGGCGCTCGGCCCAATCGCCGGGGACGTGCCTCGGCCGGCCGCCCGGGGCGTATCGACCCCTTTACGACCGGTCTGCTGATCAGCGGCGGGCTGGCCAACGGGCATCCTGATGCGGGCAAGCAACAAAAGTCGGAGACCCATCGCAAGGCGGGCCGGCCGCCGCGCCGGGGTAAGCCGAACCGCGAGGATCCCGCTGCCCTCCAGGAAGCGGGCGGCAATGGGACTGCTCGCAAGCCCAATCGCGCGGGCGGGAAGCGTCCTGGCGGGGCGCCGCGACAGGGGCCAGCGACCTCCGCGGACGGCAAGCCGCCCCGGAGCCGTGCGCCCCGGAACGCCAAACCCGGCCGCCGCACCCCGCGGCAGGAGGGGCAAGGCTCGTCCGAGCATCAGCCCCGTGGGGCCCACGCGCATGAATCGCAGTTGGGCAGGGCCAAGCGTACGCGCCAATAGCTGGAAGAACGGCGATATGCTGTTATAATGCAAGGCTTTACGGCACAAAGGTGCCGTACTTTACCGGGGTGTCCACCGGGAAATCAGGGGCTGGCGGGACAGCCCCTTTTTAATGGAATTTATGGCTGATATCCATGCGGTGATCCAGCAGGCATTGCTGGGTTTTGATGTCGAACTGGTCGATGTGGAGCGGGCGCCCCTTGGGGTCTTGCGCGTATTCATCGACCGCCCCGACGGGGTGCGGATCGAGGACTGCGAACAGGTGTCGCATCAGTTGTCGCATGTGCTCGAGGTCGAGAATGTCGACTACAAGCGCTTGGAAGTCAGCTCACCCGGGGTGGACAGGCCCCTGCGCCGTCTGGCCGATTACGTCCGCTTTGCGGGGCAGCGCATTGAACTGAGGCTGTCCGAGCCGGTCGAATCGCGCAAGGTCTTCACGGGCGTCCTGCAGGTCGCCCAGACCGTCGATGGCGCGCCGGCGCTCAGCCTGGAATACGAAAACCAGGCGGGCGAGCCGCAGACGTTGCCGTTTTCTTTTGATGATGTGGATCGGGCCCGGCTGGATCCTGTTCTTGATTTCAAGGGTAAGAAGCGATGAGTCGCGAAATTCTTCTGTTGGTGGATGCTCTGGCGCGTGAAAAGAACGTCGAACGCGACGTCGTGTTCGGCGCGCTCGAGAGCGCGTTGGCTTCCGCCATGAAAAAGCGCTTCAAGGAAGACGTGGATATTCGCGTGTCCGTGGACCGCCTGACGGGCGAACACGAAGGCTTTCGCCGCTGGCTGGTGGTGCCCGATGAAGCCGGCCTGCAGGAACCCGATGCCCAGGAACTCTTCACGGACGCCCAGGACCTCGTTCCGGGCATCCAGGTGGGCGAGTACATCGAGGAGCCGCTGGAACCTCTCGAATTCGGCCGCATCGGCGCGCAGGCCGCAAAGCAGGCCATCCTGCAAAGGATCCGCGACGCGGAACGCGAACAGGTCCTGAATGACTTTCTGGACCGGGGTGAGACCATCGTCTCCGGCATGGTCAAGCGGCTGGACAAAGGCGACGCCATCATCGAGATCGGCAAGGTCGAAGCCCGCTTGCCGCGCAGCGAAATGATTCCCAAGGAGAACATCCGCGCCGGCGACCGCGTGCGGGCCTGGGTCCTGAAAATCGATTATGCGGCGCGCGGCCAGCAGGTCATCCTTTCGCGTACGGCCTCCGAATTCATCCGCGAGCTGTTCGAAAACGAGGTCCCGGAAATCGAGCAGGGACTCCTTGAAATCAAGGCTGCCGCCCGCGATCCGGGCGTCCGTGCCAAAATCGCGGTGGTGGCGTACGATAAGCGGATTGATCCCATCGGAACTTGTGTCGGGATGCGGGGTTCCCGTGTGACCGCGGTGCGCAACGAGCTGGGTGGCGAACAGGTCGACATCGTGCTTTGGTCCGACGACCCGGCGCAGTTCGTGATTGGCGCGCTCGCGCCGGCACATGTCGAGTCCATTCTGATCGACGAAGACAAGCACGCCATGGACGTGGTGGTTGACGAGGAAAATCTGCCCAAGGCCATCGGCGCGCGCGGGCAGAACGTCCGCCTCGCGTCGGAACTGACTGCTTGGCAGATCAACATCATGACCCCCGAGGAAAGCCAGCATCGCCAGGATGCCGAGCGCTCCACCCTGCGCCAGAACTTCATCACGAAGCTGGACGTGGACGAGGAAGTCGCCGACATCCTGATCGACGAGGGTTTCACCGGGCTCGAGGAAATTGCCTACGTACCGATGCAGGAACTGCTCGACATCGAGGCTTTCGACGAAGAAACCGTCAACGAGCTGCGTACACGCGCTCGCAATGCGCTGCTGACAGAGGCCATTGCCCAGGAAGAACGCGTACAGACGGCTCGGGACCTGCTCGAGATAAGAGGTATGGAGCCGTCGCTGGTGGCCAAGCTGGCCGCGAGCAACATCACGACGCTGGATGATCTGGCCGAACTCGCCGCCGACGAGCTGTCCGAATTGACCGGGCTGCCCGAAGAGGCCGCGAGCGACATGATCATGCAGGCGCGGGCGCATTGGTTCGAGGATGACAAGGCCTGACGCCGGGCATCCTTAGCAGCCATCCCGCCCATTGAACGTAGAAGAGAGAGTCGAATGCCGAGTAACACCGTCGCCCAATTCGCCGAAGAACTGAATATGCCCGCTCAGGTCCTGCTGGACCATTTCCGCTCCGCGGGCGTGGAGCTGGCTTCGGTGAATGCGGACCTGACCGAGGCCGATAAAAGCGCCTTGCTGGAGTCGCTGCGGCGTTCGCATGGATCGGATGCCGGCAAGAAGGTCGTACTGACCCGGCGCAAGACTTCCGAAATCCATCAAGCCGACAGTTCCGGCCGGTCGAGGACGATCCAGGTCGAGGTTCGCAAAAAGCGTGTGCTGGTCAAGCGTGATCGCGCTGACTTGCAGGATGCCGCACGCGCCGAGGCGGCGCAGCAGGCGGAGACAGCGTCGCCTGCCGTGCCGGCCGAATCGCCGGCCGTGGCCGATGTTGCGGGTTCGACTGCTGTTCAAGCATCGCCGTCCGCGGCCGCTGCTCCAACCGTCCAGGCCCCCGCGCCTGACCGGCTCCCACCCGATTCCCCCGTAGCGACGCCCGCTGCGAAAGCGCCGGAAATTCCGGAGGCTGCTCCTTCGCCCGCCGCCCCTGAAGCGCCCGTAGAAACCCAGGCTTCCGACGCGAAGCTGGCCGATTCGGGCGCCGCGCAACCCGTCGAAACCAAGCAGGAAATTGTGAGCGAAACCCCTGTCGCCGAGAAACCGGTGGTCGTCCCTGAATCGCCAGTCGAAGCGGCTCCGCAGCCGCCGGAGGAAAAGCCGGCCGTCGCCCACGACGCGGCACCATCGGCGCCCGCCGCGCAGGAAACGCGCCGGCCCTCGCCGGGTGCTCCGGTGTCGGCTCCGCCGCGCGCGACGCCTGGTAAGGCTCGTCGTGCACCCGCCGAGTCGGACCGGGATCGCGCCCGCCGGGCCGCCGAAGCCGAAGCGGCCGCATTGCGCGAGATGATGCGGCAGCCGCGCAAGGTGCTGCGCGCTCCGGAACCGGAGGCCGCGACGGCCGGCACGTTGCACAAGCCTGGCACCAAGGCTGTCGGCAAAAAGGAAACCGAAGGGAAAAAGGTCATCAAGACCACCGACGTCTCGTCGAGCTGGTCCAACGACGGCGGCCGCAAGAAATCCAAGGCCGAGACGCTTTCGCCCGGTGCCGGGCGCGATGCCTGGCGCAGCAGCGGGAAGCCGTCTCGCGGCAGCAAAGGTGGCCGCGGCAAGAACCGCCGTCAGGTCGAGCATCACGAACCGCAGCAGGTCGAGTTCATCGCCCGCGAGATTCATGTGCCCGAAACCATTTCCGTGGCGGACCTGGCCCACAAAATGTCCGTCAAGGCGGCCGAAGTCATCAAGCAGCTCATGAAACTGGGCCAGATGGTCACCATCAACCAGGTGTTGGATCAGGAAACGGCCATGATCGTGGTCGAAGAACTCGGTCACACGGCCATTGCGGCCAAGCTGGACGATCCCGAGGCATTCCTTGCTGACACCGAGGTCGCCGATGAAGCCGAGGCGCTTCCTCGCGCGCCGGTGGTGACCGTGATGGGCCACGTGGACCACGGCAAGACGTCGCTGCTCGACTACATCCGCCGCACCAAGGTCGCCACTGGCGAGGCGGGCGGCATCACGCAGCATATCGGCGCCTATCGCGTGAAGACGGATCGCGGCGTGGTGGCCTTCCTGGACACTCCGGGCCACGAGGCGTTCACGGCGATGCGGGCACGCGGTGCGCAGGCGACCGATATCGTGGTCCTGGTGGTGGCGGCCGACGACGGTGTCATGCCGCAGACCAGGGAAGCCATTCACCATGCGCGCGCTGCCGGCGTGCCGCTGGTGGTCGCCATCAACAAGATCGACAAGCCCGAGGCCAATCCCGAACGCGTCAAGCAGGAGCTGGTGGCCGAGGAGGTCGTGCCCGAAGAGTACGGCGGGGAAGTCCCGTTCATCCCTGTGTCGGCAAAGACCGGCCAGGGGATCGACGAGCTGCTCGAGAACGTGCTGCTGCAAGCCGAAATTCTGGAACTGAAGGCTCCGGTGGAGGCGCCTGCAAAGGGTGTCGTGATCGAAGCCCGCCTGGACAAGGGGCGCGGCCCGGTGGCCACCATCCTGGTGCAGAGCGGCACGCTCCATCGCGGTGATGCGGTGCTGGCTGGCGTGGCATTTGGCCGCGTTCGAGCGATGCTGAATGACACCGGCAAGCCCACGCAGTCGGCAGGGCCCTCGACGCCGGTCGAGGTTCAGGGTCTGGCCGAGGTTCCGGCTGCGGGTGACGAGGTCATGGTGCTGGCCGACGAACGCAAGGCGCGTGAAATCGCATTGTTCCGCCAGGGCAAGTTTCGTGACGTCAAGCTCGCGCGCCAGCAGGCGGCGAAGCTGGAATCCATGTTCGACAATCTGGGCGAGGGCACCCGTACGCTGGCGCTCATCGTCAAGACCGACGTGCAAGGTTCGCAGGAAGCCCTGGTGCAGTCCCTGCTCAAGCTCTCCACGGACGAGGTCCGCGTGCAAGTCGTGCATGCGGCCGTCGGCGGCATCTCCGAAAGCGACATCAACCTGGCGATTGCGTCCAGCGCCGTGATCATCGGTTTCAACGTGCGCGCCGATCAGTCGGCGAAGAAGCTGGCCGAGGCCAACGAAATCGACCTGCGCTACTACAACATCATTTACGACGCGATCGACGATGTGAAGAACGCCCTCTCCGGGATGCTGGCGCCCGAAAAGCGCGAAGAAATCATCGGCCTCGTCGAAATCCGCGAGATCTTCACGGTCTCGAAGGTCGGCAACATCGCCGGTTGCATGGTGCTCGAAGGCGTGGTGCGCCGCGACTCACAGGTCCGGCTGCTGCGCAACCATGTGGTGCAGTGGACGGGATCACTGGATTCGCTGCGGCGCTTCAAGGACGATGTCAAGGAAGTCAAATCCGGCTTTGATTGCGGTTTGACCCTGAAGGGCAACAACAATATCGAAGTCGGCGATCAGCTCGAAGTCTTCGAGATCAAGGAAATAGCTCGTACTCTGTAAATCATGGGTCGTCATAAGTCCAAACCGAATCCAGATCGCAACACGCGCCTGGCCGACCAGATCCAGCAGGATCTGGCGGCGCTGGTGCAGCGTGAGCTGGATGTTGCACGCACGGGGCTGATCACGCTGACAGGCGTGGATCTGTCGGCGGACTACGCCCATGCGAAGGTCTATTTCACGGTGCTGGGCGCCGAACCTGAGGCCGCCGCCAACGCGCTCAATGAAAAAGCTGGCTGGATGCACTCGCAGCTCTTCAGGCTGCTGCATATCCACACGGTCCCCACACTGCGGTTCGTGCATGACGTGCACCTGGCGCGCGGGATTGAACTGACGCACTTGATCGATCGGGCCAATCGTCCGCAAGCGGGCGCGTCGGACATCCCCGAACTCGAAGACCCGGACGGCCAGCCCTGATCGGGCGGTCGTCACTCATCTGTACGGATTGAACGATGGCTTCCCGACGCGGGCGCATGCTTGATGGTGTCCTGTTGCTGGACAAGCCCGCGGGCCTGTCCAGCAACCACGCGCTGCAACGCGCAAAACGGACGATGGACGCCCGCAAGGCCGGGCACACCGGAACGCTGGATCCTTTTGCCACGGGGCTGCTGATCTGCTGCTTTGGTCGGGCCACCAAGCTCTCGGCGCGCATGCTGGAGGCCGACAAGGTCTACGAGGCGACGCTTGCGTTTGGCGAGGAAACCGACAGCGGCGATCTCACCGGCCACATCGTGGCGCGCGCCGACGATGATTTTGCCGGTGTAGCGCCTGCGCAGCTGGAAGCCGTGCTGGGCGAGTTCCGGGGCGAGATCCAACAGATTCCGCCCATGGTGTCCGCCCTCAAGCGCGACGGCAAACCTCTGTACGAATATGCCCGGCAGGGCATCGAACTGGAGCGTGCGCCGCGCTCGGTCACCATCCATGCCCTGGAACTGCTGGCGTGCGACGGTCGCCATGCCAGCGTGCGCGTCCATTGCAGCAAGGGCACGTATGTGCGCACGCTGGCCCAGGATATTGGTCGGCGCCTGGGATGCCGCGCGCATCTGTCGGCCTTGCGACGCACGGCGGTGGGTCCTTTTTCGATTGAGCGGGCTGTGGGGCTGGAAGCCCTGCAGGCCATGACGGCGCCTGAACAGACGCTGCTCCCCCTACATGCCTTGCCGGACGGCTTGCGCCCGACAGACATTTCTACCAAGGAAATTTTATGAAGCGAGCTTTGCGCAACGTGGCCATCATTGCTCACGTCGACCACGGCAAGACCACGCTGGTGGACCAGTTGCTGCGCCAGTCCGGAACCTTCCGCGACAATCAGCAGGTCTCCGAGCGCGTCATGGACTCGGGCGATATCGAGCGGGAGCGCGGAATCACCATCCTGGCCAAGAACTGTGCCGTGGAATACGAGGGCAATCACATCAACATCGTCGATACCCCGGGTCACGCCGACTTCGGCGGCGAGGTGGAGCGTGTGCTGTCGATGGTGGACGGTGTGCTGCTGCTGGTCGATGCGGTCGAGGGACCCATGCCGCAGACGCGCTTCGTGACGCGCAAGGCCCTGGCCCAGGGCCTGAAGCCTATCGTCGTGGTCAACAAGGTGGACCGCCCCGGCGCCCGTCCGGACTATGTCGTCAACGCTACGTTTGATCTGTTCGACAAGCTGGGTGCAACTGAAGAGCAGCTTGATTTTCCGGTGATCTACGCCTCCGGCCTGAATGGCTATGCCGGCCTGACCCCCGACGTGCGTTCCGGCGACATGCGGCCGCTTTTCGAAGCCGTTCTGGAATACGTGCCGCAGCGCGAAGACGACGTGGACGGCCCGCTGCAGATGCAGATCATCTCCCTGGACTACAGCAGCTATGTGGGCAAGATCGGCGTGGGCCGCATCAATCGTGGCCGTCTGCACGCGGGTCAGGATGTCGTGGTGCAGTTCGGACCGGAAGGAGAACCCATCAAGGGTCGCGTCAATCAGGTGCTGCGCTTCGAGGGGCTGGAGCGCGTGCTGGTGGATGAGGCGCAGGCGGGCGACATCGTTCTGATCAACGGCATCGAGGAAATCGGCATCGGTTGCACGCTCATGGATCCGCTCGCGCCCGAGCCGCTGCCGCTGCTGAAGATCGACGAGCCGACGCTTACCATGAACTTCATGGTGAACACGTCGCCGCTGGCCGGCCGGGAAGGCAAGTTCGTCACCAGCCGCCAGATCCGCGATCGGCTGCAGCGCGAATTGAAATCCAACGTGGCCCTGCGCGTGAACGATACGTCGGACGACACGGTATTCGAGGTTTGCGGGCGCGGCGAATTGCATTTGACCATCCTGTTGGAGAACATGCGGCGCGAAGGCTATGAGCTGGCCGTGTCGCGGCCTCGGGTGATGTACAAGGACATCGATGGCGTGCGCCAGGAGCCCTATGAACTGCTGACGGTGGACGTCGAAGACAGCCACCAGGGCGGTGTCATGGAAGAACTGGGTCGCCGCAAGGGCGACCTTCAGGACATGCAGCCCGATGGCCGGGGTCGTACGCGGCTGGAATATAGGGTTCCCGCGCGTGGCCTGATCGGCTTTCAGAGCGAATTCCTCACGCTGACGCGCGGCACCGGGATCATGAGCCATGTGTTCGACGAATACGGCGCCGTGCGCGAGGGCGGGGTAGGCGAGCGCCGCAACGGCGTGCTCATCAGCCAGGATGACGGGACGGCTGTCGCCTATGCCCTCTGGAAACTGCAGGAGCGAGGTCGTATGTTCGTCTCTCCGCAGGATCCCGTCTACGAAGGCATGATCATCGGCATCCATTCCCGTGACAATGACTTGGTCGTCAATCCCATCAAGGAAAAGAAGCTGACCAACGTGCGGGCATCGGGCAAGGACGAGCACATCGACCTGGTGCCGCCGATCGAGCTGAATCTGGAATATGCCGTGGAGTTCATCGCGGATGACGAACTGGTCGAGGTCACGCCGAAGTCCATTCGCTTGCGCAAGCGCTACCTGAAGGAATTCGAGCGGCGCCGCAGCTTGCGGGGCGATTCGGCCTGACGGTCGCTGTCGCGTTACGGTCGGGCCGCTCCTACAATGGGCGCTTGGCTCCGTAGCGCGCCAGGGGGCGCCCGGGTGCCGGGAACGCACGATGATCCTGTATCTGCACGGCTTTCGGTCTTCTCCGCAGTCCCTGAAGGCGCGCCTTCTGGGGCAGGCAATGGCGCGGCGTGGCTTGTCGGCGCAATGGGCCTGCCCGCAATTGCCGGCCAGCCCGGCCGCCGCCATGGGGCTGGCGCTGGAATGTGCGCAACAGGCTCTCGGTCGCGGGCTGGGACCGGCTGATCTCACCGTGATCGGGTCTTCTCTGGGCGGTTTTTACGCGACCTGGCTGGCCGAGCGCCTGGGCTGCCGGGCGGTCCTGCTCAACCCGGTTGTCCACGCGGCCCGGGATCTGGCCACCCAGGTCGGTTCTCATCGTACCTACCACGGCGATGCGCCGTTCGAATTTCTCCCCGGATATGTGGATGAGCTGGGCCAGGCCGAATCGACCATTCACGCCCTGACGCAACCTGAACGTTATTTTCTGCTGGCAGCCACGGGCGACGAGATCCTGGACTGGCGTGAAATGCAGCGGCGTTTTGCGGGGTGCCGCCAGCGCATCATCGCCGGCGGCGATCATGGGATTTCGGATTTTTCCGCCTGGTTGCCGGAAGTCCTCGCCTTTGCGGGCGGCGCGCGCGTGGTGGCACCGGGCGTGGAACTCGGCTCCTGGGCTGCTTTGGGACCCGAAGCCGGTGGTATCCGGAACCAGGTCTTCGTGCACGAGCAGCATGTGCCGCCCGAAGAGGAACTGGACGCCATGGACGACCAGTGCCTGCACGCATTGGCGCGCGATGCGAGTGGCCGGCCAATCGCTACCGGCCGCCTGCTGCCGGACGGCCACATCGGGCGCATGGCGGTGGACCAGGCGTGGCGCGGGCGCGGCATCGGTTCGCAGGTGCTGCAGGCGCTGATAGCCGCCGCTCGCGATCGCGGGGATGGCCAGGTGCTGCTTGCCGCCCAGCTCCACGCGCGGCCCTTCTATGCCCGCCATGGATTCGTGGAAGAGGGCGATACCTTCATGGATGCCGGGATTCCTCACCGGCTGATGCGGCGTCCGCTCTGAAGCCGTTCAGGGCGCCTGCCTGGTGATCGCGGCGATTCCGGCGGCGTGGACGGCCAGCGCCGAGGAGTAGACTGTACACCCTGTCGCTCATAACCAAGAAAAGCGACTGTTGTGCAGCCCCTTGGTGGATGAACATGCTCGACAAGCCGGGGTGTCTGCGACTTCCACCTCGAGAGGAGCAAAATGAAGCATTCCATTCGCAAGCTACTCGCAATTTCGTTTGTGAGTTCTTTGGGTCTGACGGGGGTGTCGCTCGCCCATGCCGCAAGTGATTTGACCGTGCGGCTGGCCTGGTACATGCCGCCCCATACGGCCACCGCTGATCAGGGCACGAATTTCGCCAAGGCAATTTCCGACCTCAGTGGCGGCAAGATCAAGGTCGAGACTTACCCGTCCGGTTCCTTGCTGAAGGAGTCCAACATCGCCCAGGGGCTGAGCAACAATACCGCCAACATGGCGATCTTCGGCATGCACTGGTGGTCCAAATACGAACCTTCGCTCGAGTGGGACACCATTCCATTTCTGGCCGATGACGCGGGTGGCCTGCTCAATGCCTTGCACGGCAAGCTGGGCCAGGACGTCAACGCCCGTCTGAACAAGCATGGCGTCGAGGTGATCGGGTGGGGCTTCTATGGCTACGCGGAAAGCTATGTGAACACCAAGCGCACGATCAAGCTTCCCAGTGACCTGAAGGGACTGAAGATGCGCTCCGAGGGGAAACTGTCGGCCAAGTTCCTGTCGGCCCAGGGGGCCACCCCGGTGGCGGTGGATTCCAGCGAGGTCTATACATCGCTGCAGAGCGGCAGCCTGGATGGCGCGGTGTCAGGGCTGTCCAGCATCGTCTCGCGCAAGTGGTACGAGGTCGGGCACTACATCACGGCCATTCATTATGTGCCGCTGGTCTATCCCATCCAAGTCAACATGAAGTGGTGGAAAGGCCTGACGCAGGAGCAGCGTGACCTGATCACGAAGGCCGCCGTCAGTACCGAGCAACAGGCCGTTGCCGATATCGAGAAAGAGTTCAACGACGATGTCGCGCTGGCCAAAAAGCATGGCAATGAAGTCTATCGCCTGACCGATGCCGAACTGAAGCAGTGGAAGGATGTGGCGGGCGCTCAGGCCCGCAAGGACTACATCGCGGAAGTCGGCGAAAGCGGTCAGCAGATCCTCAACGACGTGGACGCTGCACTCAAGAAATAACCTTCAGAAAGGGCGCGGCTGCCGAATGTGCAGCCGCCCGTTGCGTCTCGCCGGGGTTTCCCCGGAGAGCGGAGGATTCTCATGACTGAACATTTTGCCAAAGCATCGCAAGTGGGATCGCCCCGGATCCGCGCGGTGCTGCAGCTTTCGGGGGGCCTGGGCCATGCGGTCGGCTATGTGTCCGCGGCGCTCATGATCACCATGACGCTGTCGATCCTGCTGGGGATCGCAATGCGGGCCACGCACATCGACAATTCCTGGACCTACGATGTCGACCTTTTCGCCCTCATATGGGTGGCCTTCGTGGGTGCCTCCTTCACCGCCTTGCGCGAGGAGCATGTCACATCGGGCATTGCGCTGGAAAACGCCTACCCGCGCTGCGCAGGCCTCATGCGGGTGCTGCGCTTCGTCATCATTGCGGCTTTCCTGGTGGCCTTCACGATTTCGGGCCTGTCACAGTTCTTCGATAGCCTCCAGACGAACGAGACCACCCTGGATGTCATGAGTTGGCCGGTCTGGATCCCGCATCTTGCCCTGCCGGTAGGGACAATTCTCTGGCTCATTTTCGAGATTCATCACTTCCTGCGCCGCATGACGGCGAAACGGACCTGACATGGACTTCATCCTGACACTGGTAACCCTGGGGATTTTGCTGATTCTTGGGGTGCCCATCGCCGTGTCGCTGTTGATCAGCGGCTTGCTGGGATACATGATGACGATCGGTGTGGATCCCGGAATGACCGCGCTGGCACAGATCGCCTATACCGATCTGAATTCATTCGTGATCATTGCGATCCCGCTTTACATTCTGATGGGCCAGATCATGCTCAAAGGAGAATCGGGACGCGACCTGTTCGATTTTGCGCAGCGTATCGTTGGCCGTTTGCCGGGCGGGCTGGCTGTGGCGGCCACTGTGGCCAGCGCCATCTTCGCAGCCATCTCGGGATCGTCCACGGCCACGGCGGCCACCATCGGTTCCATCAGCATTCCGGAGATGTGCGACCGGGGATACGACAAACGCATGGCGGCGGGGGTGGTGGCCGTGGCGGGCACGCTGGGGATTCTGATTCCGCCCAGCATCTCCTTCATTCTGTACTCTCTCGTCACGGACGCTTCGGTGGGCAAGCTCTTCATGGCCGGCGTGCTTCCCGGCATCATGCTGGCCTTCATGTTCTGTTTGTATTCCATCTATTGGGCCTGGAACAAGGCCCGAAAGGGCGCCGTTGCCCCGGCCATCGCACGTCTGTACGTGCCTTTCACCTGGGGCATGATCGGTAGCCTGCTGATGATCCCTCTGATCCTCGGCGGCATCTATACCGGCTGGTTCACCCCCACCGAGGCCGCCGGCGTCGGCGTGATCTATGCGTTTGTCCTGACCGCCTTCTTCAAGCGCACGCTGACCTGGAGCCGCTTCATCAATGCGGTGCGCGACAGTGTCGTCACCAGTTGCATGATCCTGATGCTGATCGCGGGCGCGGGAGTCTTCGGCAACACGCTTTCCTTGCTTCGCATTCCGCAGGATTTCGCCTCCTGGCTCGAAGGGCTGCAACTGGCCCCGTGGCAGTTCATGATTGCCGTCAATATCCTGTATCTGATCCTGGGCATGTTCATGGATGCGTCGGCAGCCATTCTGGTCACTGTCCCCATCCTGTTGCCGGGGCTGGAGGCGTTGCACATCGATCTGATATGGTTTGGCGTGATACTGGTGATCAACATGGAAATCGGCGCGGTCACGCCGCCCGTCGGAATGAACCTGTTCGTCGTCAAAGGCTTGCGCCCCGACTACACGATTCGAGACGTGCTGGTGGGGTCCCTGCCTTATGCCGGATTGGGGCTGGTGGGCTTGGCGCTCGTGGTGATTTTCCCGCAGATTGCGCTGCTGCTGCCCAGCCTGGGGAGCATCCAGTAGGGGGCTGGGATGGAAGAAGGCGCGGGCGCTTGCCGCGGCATGCTGCGACAGATTCTGGGTTCCTTGGGCGAGCCGGAGGGCGGCGGCAATCTGCGGATCGACGGTTCGCAGTCCTGGCCATCCCGTTACCCCGTCAGTGATCTGGCCTGCGCCAGCATTGGCGCCGCCGCGCTGATGCTGGCAGCGTGGCGAGATCCGTCGGGGCATGGTGCGGTTCGCCTGGATCGGGCGCTGGCTTCGCGTTGGTTCGGCTACTCCCTCAGGCCGATCGGCTGGGTCTTGCCGAAGGTCCGCTCGGTCTTGACGGGCGATTATCGTACTCGGGACGGGTGGATCCGCATTCACGCCAATGCGCCCCATCATGAGCAGAGAGCACTGCGCGTGCTGGCTCTCTCCGAACGTGCGGATCATGGCGCGGTGGCCGATCGGGTTCGCAACTGGAAGGCGACAGAGCTGGAGGAGGCGATGGTGCAGGCGTCTGCTTGCGCCGCCGCACTGCGTTCGCCCGATGCGTGGCGCCGTCACCCGCAGGGCATCGCCGTTGCCGCAGAGCCCTTGGTCGCATGGGAGGCAGATGCGGCAGGGGCCGTGGGCCCGCTCGACGTCCGGGATCGGAAGCGACCGCTTGCGGGGGTGCGGGTGCTGGACTTGACGCGCGTGCTGGCGGGGCCGGTAGCCACGCGGTTTCTGGCAGCCTACGGAGCCACTGTCTTGCGGCTGGATCCGCCGACCTGGTCGGAACCGGGCATGGTTCCGGAAGTGACGGTGGGCAAATATTGCGCGGGCCTGGATTTGAAGCAGCCAGAAGGCAGGGCCCGGTTCGCCGCACTGCTGTCCGAGGCTGATGTCCTGGTCCATGGCTATAGGCCCGGAGCGCTGCAGGCCTTGGGGCTGGGGGCGCACGAGCGGGCAACGTTGCGCCCCGGCCTGGTGGACGTCAGCCTCGATGCGTGGGGTTGGACGGGCCCCTGGCGTGGGCGCCGAGGCTTCGACAGTCTCGTCCAGATGAGTACGGGCATTGCGTGTCCGGACGGCGCGCAGGCTTCGCCGGATCCGATGCCTGTTCAGGCACTGGATCAGGCGACCGGTTATCTGATGGCCGCCTGCGCGCTGCGGGGCCTGATGGTCCGACGTGAGCAGCGCTGTGGCAGCCAGTGGCGGCTTTCGTTGGCGCGTACGGCGTGGTTGCTTTCGGAAAGTGCTTCGGCGGGGCGAGGTGCGGCGCTGGCCCCGATGAGGGCCCGGGACTTTTCTCGCGAAATCGAAACCACTCACTGGGGGCCTGCTCGGCGCCTCAGGGCGCCGACGCGGGTCGGGAGCCTGGGCTGGAAGTGGGGAAGGGCGGCCTGCGATCTGCGATCGGACCCGCCGTCCTGGCCGCGGATGGATGTGGAGCTCTCCCGCGCGGATTGAGCTTCCGAGCGCCCAGAACGGCGCAGCGACTACTTCAGGTTTCCTGACAGGAACTGCTGCAGGCGGGCGCTCTTGGGGTGATCCAGGACGTCCGCCGGCTTGCCCACTTCCTCGGCGACGCCCTGATGCAGGAACATGACTTGTGAAGCAAGACTGCGCGCGAACCCCATTTCGTGGGTCACGACAAGCATGGTCCGGCCTTCTTCAGCAAGCTTCTGCATGACCTTCAGCACTTCGCCCACGAGTTCGGGATCCAGCGCGGAAGTAGGTTCATCGAAGAGCATCACTTCCGGCTCCATGGCGAGCGCGCGGGCGATCGCGACGCGCTGTTGCTGTCCGCCCGACAGGGACGACGGATATTGCGTCTCCACGCTTGCCGGCAGCCCGACCTTCGCCAGGTAATGGCGCGCGCGTTCCGTGGCCTCGGCCCGGCCGAGCTTCAGCACCTGGATGGGGGCCTCGATCACGTTGCCCAGGACGTTCATGTGCGCCCAGAGGTTGAAGTGCTGGAATACCATGGCCAATTGGGCGCGCAGGCGCCGGAGTTGGTCCAGGTCGGCCGCATGGGGCCGGCCGTGCCGGTCTCGTACGATCTTCAGTTCGTCGCCGTTGAGCGATACGGAACCCTGGTCCGGTTTTTCCAGGAAGTTGATGCAGCGCAGGAAGGTCGACTTTCCGGATCCGCTGGAGCCCACGATGCAGATGACGTCGCCGGCGTTCGCGGCCAGGGAGACGCCCTTCAGGACTTCGTGGTCCCCATAGCGCTTGTGGATATTGATGACGTCGAGTTTGGACATGGTTCTTATCGGCGGGTGCCCAGGTAGGCCAGCACACGGCGTTCGTAGGAGCGGAACAGCCAGATCAGTGTAAACGACAGGCAAAGATAGAGCAGTGCGGCGACCCCATAGGAAGCGAACGTCTGGTAGGTCGCCGAGTTGGCGTCGCGCGCGACCTTCAGGATGTCCGGGACCGTAGCGGTGAAGGCGAGCGACGTGGCATGCAACATCAGGATCACTTCGTTGCTGTAAGCCGGCAGTGCTCGACGCAGCGCGGAAGGCAGGATGATGCGGCGATAGAGCGCAAAGCGCGACATGCCGAAGGAACGGGCCGCCTCGATTTCACCGGCGCTGGACGCCCGGATCGCTCCGGCGAATATTTCGGTGGTGTAGGCGGTGGTATTCAGCGTCAGCGCCAGGACCAGGCAATCGAACCCGCTTTGGAAGAACGCCGCCAGCGGGGGCGTGTGCTTGATGAAATCCAGGCTGTAGAGGCCGGCGTAGATGAACAGGATCTGGACGTAGAGCGGGGTGCCCCGGAAGACATACGTGAAAAGCCAGATCGGAAATGAGATCCAGCGCCGTGGTGACACCCGTCCCACAGCGAGAACGATCGATATCGCGAACCCCATGGACACCGAGAGCACCAGCAGCCAGAGCGTGACCGCCACGCCCGACCAGCCGCCGTTGCTCTGGTACAGGTAGGCCTGCCAGAACTGCGTCAGGACGTCGGTCACAGCATGACCTCGCGTACTCCCACGCTGTAGCGGCGGTAGAGTCCGTACAGAATGAAGTTCGAGACCGTCGTCAGCGCCAGGTAGATCAGCCCCGTCAGGCTGATGAAAAGGAACACCTTGAACGTCACGTTGCCGGCGTCCTGCGAGACTTTGACGAGGTCGGTCAGTCCGATGAGCGATACCAGCGCGGTGGACTTCAGGAGCACCTGCCAGTTGTTGCCGACGCCCGGCAATGCGTGGCGCATCATTTGCGGAAACAGGATGCGGCGGAAGACCTGGAATTCGCGCATGCCGTAGGCGGTGCCGGATTCGAGCTGTCCTCGCGGCACTGCCATGAACGCGCCCCGAAACGTCTCCGCGAAATAGGCGCCGTAGATGAAACCCAGTGTCACGACACCAGCTGCGAAAGGATCGATATTGATGGGATCCAGCCCCAGCAGATCGGTCAGGTCATTCAGATAGATCTGCATGCCGAAGAAAATCAGCAGCATCAGGACCAGGTCCGGCACGCCGCGGATGAGGGTGGTGTAGGCCGTTGCGAGTACGCGGGGCAGCCAGGAGTCCGACAGCTTGGCCCAGGCGCCCAGCAAGCCCAGTGCGATCGCGACCACGAGCGACAGCAGCGCAAGCTGTATCGTCACCCAGGTTCCCGCGAGGATCAGGGGGCCGTAGCCGTTCAGAAACATTGAAAAGTGAAAAGCGGTTGAAGGCCCGGCGGATCAGCAGGCCGCCGGGGCTGTCAGGCCGGGCGGCCTGTGGGCCGTGGTGCTATTGCGCAGGAAACTGGATGTTGCCCTCGGCAAAGTACTTCTTGGCGAATGTCCGGATCGTGCCGTCATCCAGCATGGCCTTCAGCGCCTCGTCGACCTGCGTTTTCAGTTCGGTATTGCCTTTGCGCATCCCCATCGCGATGGGTTCGGTCAGGATGGGGTCGGTCAGCGTCATCGAAGCGAGCTCGTAGTTCTTGCCTTCGGGCTTGTCCAGAAAACCTTCCACCGCGCTTTGGGCTTCCTGGAACGTTGCGTCCAGGCGGCCCGACGTGACGTCCACGAACGCGTTCGTGTAGCTCGGGTAGGCGATCACGTTGACGCCTTTCGGAGCCCAGTTCTTGCGCGCATAGGTTTCCATCGTCGTTCCCTGCTGCACGCCAACGCGCTTGCCTTTCAGGGATTCGGCTGTGGGTTCCAGGCCGCTGCCTTTCTTCACCATCAGCTTGACCGGCACAATGTACATGGGCGTGGAGAAGTCGATGACCTTCTTGCGGGTCTCGGTGGCCGTCATGGTGGAATTGGCGAGGTCGAACTTGCGCGCCTGCAACCCGGGGATCAGGCTGTCGAACGACTGATCGATCCATACGCAAGTGCGGTTCATGCGCTTGCACAGTTCGTTGCCGATGTCGATGTCGAAACCTTCGAGCTGGCCTTTGGTGTTGCGATATTCAAAGGGCGGGTAGCCGGCCTCGGTCGCGATCTTGAGTTCCTGGGCGTTGGCGGCATGGCCCGCCGCCGGGATCAGGCCGACAGCCAGCAGCAATGCCGCACCGAACAGGGTGGTCTTCATTGTGTGTACTCTCCTGTGGAGCCTGGCAGCGGACCGTTGTGCAGTCCGAGGCTGTCCGGCAATGACAAGGCGTGATGTTAACTCAGGTGTCCTGACGGCTGCATCGTGCATAACCCTATGGGAGGGACAAGCCACTCCCCCATGCCGGTGTGGCTTTGAAGTGCCTGCCGCGCTGCGGGTTCTTGCCGCCCTGAAGCGCGCCCAGCCGCTGCTCAGTTCGGCAGCGCCGGTTCGCGGTTGGGTTCGACCTGGATGGCTTCCTGGATGTGGCGCACGACCACGTCCAGGTCGTCGGTCACCAGGAGGCGGTCCAGGTCGAAAGGCCCGATCATGCCATGCGCCAGGAGCTGGTCGCGCACCCAGTCAATCAGCCCGCCCCAGAAGATCGTTCCGACCAGGATGATGGGGGCCGGCGGGTGCTTCAGCGTCTGCATCAGCGTGATGGCCTCGAAGAGTTCGTCCAGCGTGCCAAAGCCGCCCGGCAGCACAACATAGGCCAGGCTGTGCATGAAGAACGAGGCCTTGCGGGAATTGAAGTATTCGAAATGCAGGCTGTCCGTTTGATAGCGATTGTCGGTGGTCTCGCGGGGCAGGCGGATGTTCAGGCCCACGCTGCGTCCCCCTGCTTCGAAGGCCCCCCGGTTTGCGGCTTCCATCAGGCCCGGGCCCCCGCCGGCGATGACGGG
>DATNAI010000208.1:0-7194 GCA_035572875.1 Castellaniella sp.
CGCAGGCGCGCGCCGGGCCCTCAGAGCCCGGCGGCGTCCAGAACGTCGCGCGTCGGCAGGCCTTCGGTATCGCCGCGGACCTGGACGGCGCGGGCGCCGATCCAGGCTCCCCGGGCCACGGCCTGTTCCAGCGTGCGACCCTCGAGCAGGGCGCTGACCACACCCACCGCGAAGCCGTCGCCCGCCCCCACGGTGTCCACCACGTGGGCTACCGGGACGGCGGGTACAATCCCCTGCTGGCGACCGTCATCGAAATAGGCGCCCGCGTCGCCCAGCTTCACGACCACGACCTTCGCACCGAGGTCCCTGTAGAAGCGCGCAATATCCGCTGGCGATTCGAGGCCTGTCAGCAACCGGGCCTCCTCCAGGCCGGGCAATACCCAGTCTGCCGACGCCGCCAGACCGTTGATGCAGGTCCGCATCGCCTCCGGCGAGGCCCACAATGACGGCCGCAGATTCGGATCAAAGGACACCGTCCGTCCGGCCGCCCGCATCAGGCCCATAGTGTGCTTCACGAGCGCATGAGTAGAGGCGGATACCGCCGCGAACACACCCGTGGCGTGCAGATGCCGGGCCGACATCAGCCACGCCTCGTCCACGTCGGCCACAGCCATGCGGCTTGCCGCGGAGCCTTGGCGGTGATATTCGACAAACGGATCGCTGCCATCGGTGACCTTGCCCTTGAAGAGCATGCCGGTGAGTTCGCCGGCCGCGCAGATCACCCGGGAACAGTCCACGCCCTCGCCACCGATGCTCTTCAGCAGGTAGCGCCCCACCGTATCCTGGCCCAGCCGGCTTGCCCAGCCCACGCGCAGGCCGAGGCGCGCGAGGCCAATCGCCACGTTGGTCTCTGCGCCCGCCGTGCACTTGTGAAACAGATCGACGGATTCCAGCGGCCCCGGCCGGTCAGCGACCAGCATCATCATGGCCTCGCCAAAGGTCACCGCATCGAGTTTCGCCGCCATGGCACCGTCATTTGGCATGGCGCCCTCATTTGGCATGGCGCAGACCGTCCAGAGCGTGACGCGTCACCGCGCAAAGGTCCTCGCCCACGAGCGGGTATTCGATGGCCCGCATGGCATTCGCCGGCAAAGCCCGCAAAATCGCACGCCAGGGCGCTGCCGACTGCTCCAGCGGCACCGCCACCCATTTGTCGGGCCGGCGAAACACGCCTTTGCAGTGGATGTACCGCACGCGGCTGGCGAAGATGCGCGCCATTTCCAGCGGGGATTCACCCACCCAGTGCCAGTTTCCCACATCGAACGTCATGCCCAGCGGCACGGCGTGGGCATCGGATTCGCGGAAAAATGCCTCCAACGCCGGCTGGCTGCCCGAACACGCCTGCTGATCGTTCTCCACGAGCAGCGCCACCCCGCTTCCCGCCAGCAGGGACTTCAGCATCGGCAGGCCCGACGCGTCCCCCGGCGTAAAGCGGCCGATGGACATCTTCAGGACGGCCGCTCCCAACGTCCGCGCGCGCGCCAGATCTTCAACCACCGCCTCCTGCGCGAAGCGGCCCGCGTCGTCCCACAGGCCGCGAGGGCTGGAATACACGCAGCGCATGCCCGTGTCGGCCACAATCCGCGCCAGGTCGTCCAGCTCGCCCGGCTCGCCTCGCAGCAGCTCGCCGCGAACTTCCACGCCGTCGGCTCCGGCGTCGTGGGACAGGCGCGCGAACCAGGCCTGGCCATGGCGCCGGACTTCGGATGCGCCAAAAGCCGTCAGTGAGATCATCGCAACGCAGGATTCAGTCATCGTCAACCCGGAAAAGTTCTGCTGGGCGGAAACGGAAAAGCCGCCGCGTCAGGATTTCTTGAGCGCCGGCAGCGGCGTACCCAGCCATTTTTCGTAGAGCGTGCTGAATGCGCCGTTCTGGATATTCCGGTCAATCAGTTCGTTGACAGCCTTCAGCGTATCGGGCTCGCCCTGACGCATCGCAACGGCCATTTCCTGCTGCAGCAGCACAAATTTCTGGTTGAAGCGATCCGGTGCACGCTTGGCGATCCCCGCCGCCACGGTGGTGGAGCAGCCGATGGCGTCCACCTGACCCGAAAGCAGCGCCTGCATGGCCGAGGCGTCGTCGTCGAAGCGCTGGATCTTCGCATCCTTCGGTGCAATCTTGGTGACCGCGATATCCTGGGTGCTGGCCCGAGCCACACCGATCCGCAGGCCGGAAAGGCCTTCGGGGCCTGAAATCTTCAGCTTCTTGCCGCCGAAAACCACGATCTGGGCCGCCGAATAGGGGTGCGAGAACTGTACCTGCTTGGCGCGCTCCGGCGTAATGGCGAGCGAGGCCACCAACAGGTCGACCTTGCCCGTCAACAGGTAGGGAATCCGGTTCGGCCCGGTCACGGGCACGATGTTGAGCTTGACGCCCAGGTCCTTGGCCAGCGCCCGGGAAACGTCGGCGTCATAGCCATCGGGCTTGTTTTCGGCGTTCATGATGCCATAGGGGGGGAAGTCCACCAGCATTCCGACAGTGAGCTCGCCCTTTTGCTTGATCTGATCGATGGTCGCGGCCTGCGCGGCGGGGACCAACCCCAGTCCCAGCGATGCTGTGGCGGCCAATACGGCGGCACCGACGATGCGGCGAAGGGTACGATGAGTAAACATGCGTTGTCTCCTTGATATGGGTGGGCATGGCGCCCCCGTCAACCGTTCTGAAACCGGTTCACGAGTGTACTGCAAAGGTACGATGTCTCCACGGGATAGGCCTCTCCGCATGCGGGTGTGGGCCACCTCTCCTATACTATCGCCTTCATGGATTCCGCCGCTTTCACCCCCCTCATTCCCTCGGTCGCGACCACGCTGGCGGCGCTGAAGCCAGGCCAGCGCTACGCCCAACCGCGCCCGCCCGGTTCGGGGGACGCCTGCCTGCTGGCCGCATTGGCCCGCGAAGCGGGCCATACGCTGGCCGCATTCTGCGCCGACCCGCTGGCGGCCCAGCGCCTGGCTGACGAAATCGCGCTGTTCGATCCCGACCTGCGGGTACGCTTCCTGCCCGATTGGGAGACGCTGCCCTACGACAGCTTTTCACCGCACCAGGACCTGATCTCGGAACGTCTGCGCACGCTGCATTCGCTGACCCAGAATGCGGTCGACGTGCTGGTGGTGCCGGTCACCACCGCGCTGGTGCGTCTCGCGCCCACGGCATTCCTGGCCGCCTACACCTTCGCCTTTCGCCAGGGCGACACGCTGGACGAGGAGCGCCTGCGCGCACAACTGACGCTGGCGAATTACAGCCATGTCACGCAAGTGAGCGCACCGGGTGAATTCTGCATCCGGGGCGGGCTGATCGACCTCTTTCCGATGGGCTCCGCGCTGCCTTACCGCATCGACCTGTTCGACCGCGAGATCGAATCCATCCGCAGCTTCGACATCGACACGCAACGGAGTCTATATCCTGTGCGCGACATCGAGCTGCTGCCCGGGCGCGAGTTCCCGATGGACGAGGCCGCCCGCACCCGCTTCCGCGCCCGCTTCCGGGAAGTCTTCGAAGGCGATCCTTCGCGCGCGCTGCCCTACCGGGACATCGGCAACGGCATCGCGTTCGCGGGCATCGAATACTATCTGCCGCTGTTTTTCGAGCACACGGCATCGCTGTTCGATTATCTCCCCGAGGGCACCATCACGCTCACGCTGGGTGACGTATCCACGGCGATCACGCGCTTTCACCAGGACGCCCACAATCGCTGGCAGTTCCTGAAGTCGGACCCGGAGCGCCCGGTGCTGGCGCCTGAGGCGCTGTTCCTGGCCGACGATGAATTCCACAGTCACCTGAAGGTCACCTCGCGCCTGGCGCTGATCAATGATCAACCTCACCCGGATTTCGCGCCCAGCCCCAACGTGGCCATCAACCGGCGCGCCGAGGACCCTCTGGCGAACTTGCGCCGGCATCTGGACCAGAGCCCGGAACGCACCGTGATCTGCGTGGACTCCGCCGGTCGGCGAGAGACTATCACGGAGCTGCTGACCGACTACCGCCTGCCCCCGGATGCCGCCTTCGATACCTGGCAGGATTATCTGGCAGGACAATCCCGTTTCGCGCTGGTCATCGCGCCACTCACCGCCGGCTTCCTGATGCCCCCGGCGCGGCTGGCCATCCTGACGGAAAATGACCTGTACCCCAGCCAGTCCGGTCGTCCGGCCGGCCGCCGCCGGCGCCGCGCCGAACGCGCCAGCAACGTCGACTCCATGGTGCGCGACCTGGCGGAGCTGCACGTCGGAGACCCTGTCGTTCACGCGCAGCACGGCATAGGCCGCTACCGCGGGCTGGTCAACATGGACCTGGGCGAAGGCCCCATTGAACTGCTGCACCTGGAATATGCCCACGAGGCCACGCTGTACGTCCCGGTGTCGCAGCTTCACCTGATTGCGCGCTACAGCGGTGCCGACCCCGAACACGCGCCCCTGCATCCGCTGGGGTCCGGCCAGTGGGAAAAGCTGCGCCGCAAAGCCGCGCGCCAGGCCCGCGACACGGCTGCCGAACTGCTCGCCCTGTACGCGCAGCGCGCCGCCCGTGACGGCCTGCATTTCCAGCTTCCGGCCCGGGACTACCAAGCGTTTGCCGAGGGTTTCGGCTTCGAGGAGACCCCCGACCAGGCGTCCGCCATCGAGGCCGTCATCCAGGACATGACCTCCGGCCGCCCCATGGACCGGCTGGTGTGCGGCGACGTGGGCTTCGGAAAGACCGAAGTCGCCCTGCGGGCCGCATTCCTCGCTGTCATGAACGGGCGGCAGGTGGCGCTGCTCTGCCCCACCACACTGCTCGCCGAGCAGCACGCCCAGAACTTCATCACCCGCTTCGCGGACTGGCCGGTGCGCATTGCGGAACTGTCGCGCTTCCGGACCGGCAAAGAGACGGCTCGGGCCATCGCCGGGCTGGCCGACGGATCGGTGGACATTGTCATCGGCACGCACAAACTGCTGTCCAGGGAGATCCGCTACAAACAACTGGGCCTGGTCGTCGTCGACGAAGAACACCGCTTCGGGGTGCGCCAAAAGGAAGCCCTGAAGGCGCTGCGGGCCGAGGTCGACGTGCTCACGCTCACGGCCACGCCGATCCCCCGAACGCTGGGCATGTCGCTCGAAGGCATCCGCGATTTCTCGGTCATCGCCACGGCCCCGCAGAAGCGGCTGGCCATCAAGACCTTCGTGCGCCGCGAGGATGGAAGCACCATCCGCGAGGCCATCCTGCGCGAACTCAAACGCGGTGGCCAGGTGTACTTCCTGCACAATGAAGTCGAAACCATCCACAACCGCCGCGCGCGGCTGGAAGAGCTGGTGCCCGAGGCGCGCATCGCGGTCGCCCACGGCCAGATGGGCGAGCGGGAACTGGAAGAGGTGATGAAGAGCTTCTACCAGCAGCGCAGCAACGTGCTGCTCTGCACGACCATCATCGAGACCGGCATCGACGTGCCGACCGCCAACACCATCCTGATCCATCGTGCCGACAAGCTCGGCCTGGCCCAGCTCCACCAGCTGCGGGGACGGGTGGGACGCTCGCACCACCAGGCCTACGCCTACCTGCTCACTCCCGGTGAGGACGCCATCACGTCCAACGCCAAAAAGCGGCTGGAAGCCATCCAGTCCATGGAGGAACTGGGCGCCGGCTTCTTTCTCGCGATGCACGACCTGGAGATACGGGGCAGCGGCGAGATCCTGGGCGAATCCCAATCGGGCAACATCCAGGAAGTGGGTTATTCGCTCTACAACGACATGCTCGCCGCCGCGGTGCGGGCGCTCAAATCGGGCGAAGAGCCTGATCTGGACGGGCCGCTGGATGCGCAATGCGAGGTCAATCTTCACGCCCCCGCTCTGCTGCCGTCCGATTACTGCGGCGACGTACAGGCCCGATTGGGCCTTTACAAGCGCCTCGCGCACGCCAAGGACGCGGACGTCCTGACCGAAATCCAGGAAGAATTGATCGACCGCTACGGAAAGCTGCCCGAGGCGGGCCAGACACTGATGTCGCTGCATCGCCTGCGCCTGCTCGCGGAGCCGCTGGGCGTCATCAAGATCGACGCCGGCGAAACGCAGGCGTCCATCCAGTTCTCCGCCCAGCCCAGCGTGGAGCCGCTGCGCATCATCGAGCTGGTCCAGCAGGATCGCCAGATCCGCCTGAACGGCCCGGACCGCCTGAAGGTCGCCTACGGCGGCGCGGTGGACGTGCCCGGCCGCGTGCATCAGCTGCGCGGGCTGCTGCAGAAGCTGGCCGCGTAGTTTCCCCCACTTTGCCCGTCATCGTTTGAAATTCATTTGAAACAATAATCATTCTCAACTAGAATCGTTGTGAATTGCAAATCATTCTCATGACTTATATCAATAAAGGGAGGAAATCAAATGGAGGGACCTCACCCTTCGAGCGCGGCCAGGCTGACCGGCGGCCTGGCCGCGGCCATCGCCACCCCCACCCTGTTCCTGCTGCCACAGGCCGCACAGGCCGATGATCCGGTGCAGCTCGCTCCCGTCAAGGTACTGGGTGAAAAACCGGCCCCTTTTCTGGTCAAGGACTCAGCCTCGGACAAATTCACGGCACCTGTGCTGGACACCGCCAAGTCTCTGCAGATCATCCCTCAGGAGCTCATCCACAGCCAGGCCGCCACCACGCTGACCGAGGTACTGCGCAACTCGCCCGGTATTACCTTCGGGGCGGGCGAAGGCGGCAATCCGCTGGGCGACCGCCCCTTCATTCGCGGCTACGATGCCCAATCCAGCACCTTCGTCGACGGCCTGCGCGACATCGGCGCCACATCGCGCGATGTCTTCAACCTGGAGCAAGTCGAAGTCATCAAAGGGGCAGACGGCGCCTACGCGGGCCGAGGCGGCGCTGGGGGCAGCATCGACCTGATCAGCAAGACCGCCGGGCTGCGCGACTTCACCGATGTGTCTCTGACAGCGGGCACCGATGACTATTTCCGCCAGACGGTGGACAGCAACTGGAGGCTGGGCGACACCACGGCCTTCCGGCTCAACGCCATGAACCATAGCCAGGACGTGGCGGGGCGAGACGCCGTGGACTATAAACGCTGGGGCGTGGCTCCCACCCTCAGTCTGGGTCTGGGCACGCCGACACGACTCACCTTGAGCTACTACCACATGGAGTCGGACGATACGCCCGACAGCGGGATTCCATACGCCTATCCCAGCAGCTGGATCAACGACGGCGGCAAGAACCAGGCCAAACCGGGCTAC
>DATNAI010000209.1:0-13537 GCA_035572875.1 Castellaniella sp.
CGATTCCCATCTGTTCGGTGTCATGGTCGAGAGCCATCTGGTCGGCGGCCGCCAGGATTTGGTAGCGGGCAAGCCTCTGGTGTATGGTCAGAGCATTACGGACGGCTGTGTGGACTGGGACACGTCGGTGGCGCTGCTGGATCGCCTCGCGCGCGCCGCGCGGGGCCGCCGCGAGCGCCTGTCGAGTGCCGAGCCGGCCGCCAATGCCGCCTGATCGCTGGCTCGCAAACTGACCCTTTCGTGGACGAAGATGGATACCTTGCATGTTGTGCAGCACGTACGGCCCTTGCCTGACGGGTTCCTGGCGGCGCTGCAGGCGCGGTTCGGCGAGCGCTGTTCGCGGGCCGAGGCCGTGCGCGGGCACCATGGCCGCGACGAGTCGCCCTATCCGCCCATGTTGCCCGATGCCGTGGTGTTCGCCCAGTCCATCGAAGAGGTTGCCTGGGCGGCGCGGCATTGTCACGACCATGGCATCGCCCTCATTCCTTATGGGGCGGGTTCCTCGCTGGAGGGCCACGTGCTTGCCGTGCAGGGCGGTGTATGCCTGGACCTGTCGGGCCTGAACCGGATCCTGAACGTTCACGCCGAGGATTTCACCGCGACGGTGCAGGCGGGTGTCACGCGCAAGCAGTTGAATGAAGCGCTGCGCGATACGGGGCTGTTCTTTCCGATCGATCCGGGCGCGGATGCCAGCCTGGGCGGCATGTCGGCCACGCGCGCCTCCGGCACCAATGCCGTGCGCTACGGCACCATGCGTGAAAACGTGATGTCGCTGAAGGTCGTGACGGCGGACGGCCGGGTGATCGAGACGGCCAGCCGCGCGCGCAAATCTTCCGCCGGCTATGATCTCACGCGACTTTTCGTGGGCAGCGAAGGAACGCTGGGCATCATCGTCGAAGTCACGGTACGGCTGTATCCGCAGCCTGAGGCCGTGTCGGCCGCCATCTGCAATTTCCCGACGCTGGACGCGGCGGTCAACAGCGTCATCGAAATCATCCAGATGGGGATTCCGGTGGCGCGTGTCGAATTCATGGACGAAGGGGCCGTGCGGGCGACCAATCGTTATAGTCACCTGACGCTGCGCGAGTCGCCATTGCTGCTGTTCGAATTCCACGGCAGTCCGGCGTCGGTGCGCGAACAGGCGCAGTCCGTCCAGGACATCACCCGAGAGCATGGCGGCCTGGACTTTCAGTGGGCCGAGCATCCCGAGGACCGCAATCGCCTGTGGACGGCCCGTCACAACGCCTACTTTGCCGGACTGCAGCTGCGGCCTGGCTGCCGGTCGAGCACGACGGACGTCTGCGTGCCCATTTCCCGCCTGGCGGAATGCGTCCTCGAGACGGCGCGTGAACTGGATCAGGCGAGTTTCCCGTACACCATCGTCGGCCACGTGGGAGACGGCAATTTCCACGTGCTGATGCTGCTGGATCCCGATGACCCCGACGAATGGGCGGAATCCGAGCGGATCAACCATCGGCTGGTGGATCGGGCCATTGCCATGGATGGCACCTGCACGGGCGAACATGGCGTGGGACTGCACAAGCAGGTTTTCATGCGCGCCGAGCACGGCCAGGATGCGCTGGACGTGATGGCGTCCATCAAGGCAGCCCTCGACCCGCACAACATTCTCAACCCGGGCAAGATCCTGCCCCCGGCCGCGGCCGACTGAATCAGGAAATCGTGATGGATACTGCGGCGAGTGCCATGGTGGACCAGTCTGTCGAGCCGTACTTTGCGGGCTTTCTGGCCAGGATCCGGCCGAGTGTGCCGGACCATTGCATCCTGAGCCGGCCGGATCAGACGCGCGCCTACGAGGCCGACGGTTTGCTGCTCTATCGGGAGCGTCCGCCGGTCGTCGTGCTGCCCGAGACCGAGGCCCAGCTCGTGGTGGTCCTCAAGGCCTGTCGCGAGTACAACGTGCCCGTGGTGCCGCGCGGCTCCGGCACGGGGTTGTCGGGCGGCGCGACACCCCATCCCCGCGGCGTGCTGGTGGGGATGGCCAAGTTCAACCGGATCCTGCGGCTGGATCCGGAAGCCTGCGTCGCCGTGGTGGGGCCCGGAGTGCGCAATCTGGCCATCTCGGAGGCTGCCGCGCCGCTGGGGCTGTATTACGCGCCTGACCCGTCCAGCCAGATCGCCTGCTCCATTGGCGGCAACGTGGCCGAGAATTCCGGCGGGGTGCACTGCCTGAAGTACGGCCTGACCACGCACAACGTCCTGCGGGTGCGTTTCGTGACCATCGACGGCGACGTCGTCGAACTGGGGGGCGAGGCACCCGATTCCCCGGGCCTGAACCTGCTGCAGTCTTTCATCGGTTCCGAAGGCATGCTGGGCATGGTGACCGAAGTCACCGTGAAGCTCATTCCCCGGCCCGAGCTCGCGCGCGTCGTGATGGCGAGCTTTCCCAGTGTGGAACTTGCTGGGGAAGGGGTGACGCGCATCATTGCCGACGGCATCATCCCGGCGGGCCTGGAACTCATGGACAAGCGGGCCGTCAACATGGTCGAGCCGTTCGTCCAGGCAGGTTATGACCTGGAGGCCGAGGCAATTCTGCTGTGCGAATCCGACGGCACGCCCGACGAGGTCGCCGAGGAAATCACGCGAGTGGAGAGGCTGCTGCGCGAAGTGGGTGCCACCCGTCTGCAGACCTCCACCACCGAAGAGGAACGCCTGAAGTTCTGGGCCGGGCGTAAAAACGCCTTTCCAGCGGCCGGGCGCATCTCGCCGGACTACTACTGCATGGACGGGACGATCCCGCGCCGCCATCTGGGGCGTGTGCTCGCGGCGATCACGGACATGGAACAGGAATTCGGCCTGCGCTGTTCGAACGTCTTCCATGCTGGCGACGGCAATCTGCACCCGCTCATTCTGTTCGATGCCAATTCCCCCGACGAGGTCCGGCGGGCCGAGGCGTTCGGGGTGGCGATTCTGGAACTGTGTGTCCAGGTCGGCGGCACCATCACCGGCGAGCACGGCGTGGGCATCGAGAAAATCGACCAGATGTGCACCCAGTTTTCCCGCGAGGAACTGGACGCGTTTTCGGCCTTCAAGCGTGCGTTCGACCCGTACGGGCTGCTCAATCCGCTCAAACTCATCCCGACGCTGGTGCGGTGTGCCGAGTACGGCAAGATGCACGTGCATGGGGGCCAGATTGCCTTCCCCGAAATTCCCCGTTTCTAGAGCAGACCCATGGAATATGTTCTTTCTGAGTTGAGCGAGCAGGTCGCCACGGCCCGCGCGGCCAAGCGCACGCTGCGGATTCGGGGCGGCGGCACGAAGGCCTTCTATGGCAATCCCTGGCCTGGGGACGAAACGGCTGGCTGGCTGGACCTTGCGCCTTATTCCGGCGTGATCACCTACGAGCCGTCCGAACTGGTTCTGACCGCTCGTTCGGGGACGCCACTGGCCGAGATCGAGGCGCTGGTCGCCGGCCAGGGACAAATGCTGGCCTTCGAGCCGCCGCGATTCGGCTCGGGCGGCACGCTGGGCGGGTGCGTGGCCGCGGGCCTGTCGGGCCCGCGGCGCATGGCGGCCGGGGCAGCGGCCGACTTCGTGTTGGGGACGCGCCTGCTCGGGGCCGACGGCACCGTACTGCATTTTGGCGGCGAGGTCATGAAGAACGTGGCCGGCTACGATCTCTCGCGCCTGCTGGCGGGATCTCTGGGGATCCTGGGTGCCATCGTCGAGGTCTCCCTCAAGGTCGTGCCCAAGCCGCGCACGGAAGTCACCACGTTGCTGGAGCTGGACGAGCGGCGGGCGCTCGAGCAGTGCTTGCGGTGGCGCTCCCAACCGCTGCCCATTTCGGCCACCGCGTGGATCGGTGACGGAGTGGGCCGCGGATGTCTCTCCGTGCGCGTGTCCGGCAACGAGTCCGCCGTGCGGCAGGCGCTGGTCCGCATCGGGGGACAGACCCTGCTGGAGGCCGACGCGGACGCGTTCTGGACCGGTCTGCGCGATCAGACGCATGCGTTCTTTCGGCAGACGCCGCTGTGGCGGGTGGCGCTGCCGCCCAAGGCGCCCGCGCTGGATCTGGGCGCCACGCTGCACGAATGGGGCGGGGGGTTGCGCTGGCTGGCGGGGCCCCAGGATGCCGCCGCGCTACGAGCCCGGGCGCAGGCCCTGGGCGGCTCCGTTTGCCTGTATCGGCGTGGGGATGTGCCGGCCGACGTGCCAGCTTTCCATCCGCTGACGGCGGGCCTCTTGCACATTCACCAGCGGCTCAAGCAGGAGTTCGACCCTGCCGGGATCTTCAATCCCCACCGGCTGATTCCCGAATTTTAAGGACCGATTCAAGGACCCCTCATGCAAACCCAACTCGCAGACTGGGCTCAGGATACCGATTTCGGCCGTGAGGCCGAAGAGATCCTGCGTCGCTGCACCCACTGCGGCTTTTGTCTGTCGGCTTGCCCCACCTATCAGATCTTGGGCGACGAGCTGGACAGTCCTCGCGGACGCATCTACCAGATGAAACAACTGCTGGAGGGCGTGGAACCTACCTACGTCACCCAGCAGCATCTGGATCGATGCCTGACCTGCCATGCCTGTGAAACGGTTTGTCCTTCGGGCGTGAAATACGGCGAACTGGTGGACATCGGTCGCCAGGTGATCGCGGACCGCGTGAAACGGCCCTGGCGGGAACGGCTGCTTCGGACGGTGCTGCGCCGCCTGATGGGCTCACCCGCGTTCAAGTCGTTGTACGGGGTGGGGCGCTGGTTGCGGCCGGTACTGCCTGCCGCTTTGCGGGCCAAGATCACGGTGGCCCGGGCCGCCGGCCCGCTGCCGCGGTCTCGGGAGCGCCACCCTCGCCAGGTACTGATGCTGGCGAACTGCGTGCAGCCGGCCATGATGCCGTCGATCGACGCGGCTACCCTGCGGGTGCTGGATGCCGTCGGTGTGGGTGCTCGCTACGCGGCGGGGTCGGGCTGTTGCGGGGCCATCAACTTCCACCTGGATGCTCAGGAAGCGGCGCGCGACCAGATGCGGCGCAACGTCGATGCGTGGCTGCCGCTGCTGGAGTCCGGCGCAGTCGAGGCCGTCATCGTGAATGCGTCGGGCTGCGGCGGCATGATCAAGGACTACGGCCGCCACCTTGCGCATGATCCCGACTATGCGGAGCGCGCGCAGCGGCTCATGCCCTACGTGAAGGACATTGCGGAATTCCTGGCGCCGATGGCGCAGGAGCTCCGGGCCAAAATGCCGTCGGCTCCCGGACGCTGCGCCTTCCATGCCCCCTGTACCCTGCAGCATTGGCAGGGACTGCGTGTCGTCACGGAACGCCTCCTGCGCGACCTGGGATTTGATTTGCAGGACTTTGCGGAATCGCAGATGTGCTGTGGGTCGGCCGGCACTTATTCCATCACCCAGCCGGAACTCTCCCTGTCCCTGCGGGACCGCAAGCTCAAGGCCATTCAGGAGACGCTGCCGCAAACCATTGTTTCGGCGAACATAGGGTGCATCTGCCATCTGCAGGGCGGCACCGAGACGCCGGTGCGTCATTGGATCGAATCCGTGGACGAGGCCATGCGTGGCTGAGCATCGGTCCGGGCGCGGTGCGCGCGTGGTGATCGGCATGTCGGGCGGGGTCGATTCCTCGGTCTCGGCGTGGCTGTTGAAGCAGCAGGGCTATGACGTCGTCGGACTGTTCATGAAGAACTGGGAAGAGGACGACGACAGCGAATACTGCTCGTCGCGCCAGGATTGGCTGGATGCGGCCAGCGTGGCGGATGTGGTGGGGGTGGACATCGAGGCCGTGAACTTTGCGGCCGAGTACAAGGACCGCGTCTTTGCCGACTTTCTGCGTGAGTACTCCGCGGGACGCACGCCGAACCCGGATGTCCTGTGCAACGCCGAGATCAAGTTCAAGGCCTTCCTGGATCATGCGATGGGCCTGGGCGCGGACTACATTGCGACGGGGCATTATGCCCGCGTGCGGCATGTCGATACGCCGCACGGGGTGCGTAGCCAATTGCTGAAGGCGGTGGACCTGACCAAGGATCAGAGCTATTTCCTGCATAGACTCAATCAGGGGCAACTGGCCAGGACACTGTTCCCGCTCGGAGAAGTCCGCAAGACCGAGGTCCGGCGCATTGCGCGGGAAATCGGTTTGCCCAATGCGGCCAAGAAGGATTCCACCGGCATCTGTTTCATTGGCGAGCGCCCGTTCCGGGAATTCCTGGGCCGCTATCTGCCCACGCATCCGGGGCCCATGCGCACGCCCGAAGGCCTGGATCTCGGGCTGCACCGGGGCCTGGCGTTCTATACCCTGGGGCAGCGCAAGGGGTTGGGCATCGGCGGCGTTCACGGCGCACAGCGCAGCGACGGCACGGCCGATGCGTGGTATGTCGCGCGCAAGGACATGGCGGCCAACGTTCTCTATGTGGTTCAGGGTCATGACCATCCCTGGCTGCTCAGCCGTACCTTGCGGGCGGAGGATGCGAGCTGGGTAGCTGGCGAGCCGCCGGTGTCCGGATCCTACGGCGCCAAGACCCGCTATCGGCAGGCAGACGCCGACTGCCGGTTCATGGCGGCGGACGATGGCGCCTTCGACGTGACATTCGAAGAAGCCCAATGGGCCGTGACACCGGGCCAGTCAGCAGTACTCTACGAGGGCGACGTGTGCCTGGGGGGCGGCATCATTGCCTGACCGGGATGCCGGGGAGCCTGGCCCGGCTGGCCGTGGCGTGCGGCAGGTGGGTATTCAGGCGGCCGGCGGACGGGTTGCGATGAACGAGGCCCGGGTTTCGAGCTTCTCCACCAGTCGGGCCAGGTTGGCGTGGTGCGGGCGCCAGTCCAGATCGGGGTTGCGCAGATCCAGATAGGCCAGCGCTGTGCCCACGGCGATGTCCGCCAGACACAGATTGACGCCACAGCAGTAGGCCTGTTCGCCCAGGAGGCTGTTCATGTAGTCCAGCGTGGCGTGGATCTTGTCCATCTGGCGGGCCGTCCAGGCGGGATCCTGCAAGGCCTCGGCGCGTCGATGCGTTTCGATATAGGCTGCTGCGCAGGCATCCATCACGCCGTCCGCAGTCGCTTCCCAGCGTTTGACTTCCACCCGCTCGCGACCGGGAGGCGGGATGAGCCGGCCCACTGGCGAGAGCGTGTCCAGGTATTCGACGATCACGCGGGAATCGAAGATCGCGCCGTTTTCGTCGAGAATCAGGCAGGGGACCTTGCCCAGGGGGTTATGTGTCTTGACCTGCGTCGCATCCCCCCAGGGATTGTCGAGAATCAGCTCGTAGTCGAGTTTTTTCTCGGCCAGCACGATACGGACCTTGCGGACGTAGGGGCTAGTCAGGGAACCGATCAGTTTCATGGCACAACGAGGTAGTCTAAGGCTCAAAAAGTATAGCAGGCCGGGCCGGAGCGCGGATGCTAGAATCCCTGCTGATTTCCCTCATTGCCACATGGTGTTGTGAGCCGTTGACACCGGCCCGCCCCAACTTTCTATCATGCAAACCGATTCCTCCCTGAGCGTCCTGAATGCGCTATCGCCCCTGGATGGGCGTTACGCGGCGAAAGCCGACGCGTTGCGTCCCTACCTGTCCGAAGCCGGTTTCATGGCCCATCGGGTCGAGGTCGAGATCGCCTGGCTGATCGGCCTGTCCGACGCAGGCTTGCCCGAGCTGCCGGCCTTCAGCGCGGCGGCCCGTACCCGCCTGCGGGCGCTGGTGGCGGGGTTTTCCGAGGCGGATGCCGCCCGCATCAAGGCGATCGAGCGCACGACCAACCACGACGTGAAGGCCGTGGAGTATTGGCTCAAGGAACAGGTGGCGGATGACGCCGAGCTGGCCCGTGCGTCCGAATTCATCCACTTTGCCTGTACGTCGGAAGACATCAACAACACTTCTCACGCGCTGATGCTGGGGCGGGCGCGCGGCGAGTGTCTGATGCCAAGCCTGCAGGCGGTCGTCAACCGGCTGCGCGAACTCGCGCACCGCCATGCGGATCAGCCATTGCTGTCGCGCACGCACGGTCAGCCGGCTACGCCCAGTACCGTGGGCAAGGAACTGGCCAACGTGGTGGCGCGTCTGGACCGGGCCCTGCAGGCCATCGAGTCCGTGCAGCCCCTGGCCAAGATGAACGGCGCGACGGGCAACTACAATGCCCACCTCGCCGCCTATCCGGAGATCGACTGGCCGGCGTTTTCGGCCGGGGTCCTGGGTAGCCTGGGGCTGGTTCAGAACCCCTATTCCATTCAGATCGAGCCGCATGACTGGATGGCGGCGCTGTTTGATGCCATCGCGCGGGCCAATACCATCCTGCTGGACCTGAACCGCGATTTGTGGGGCTACATCGCGCTGGGCTACTTCAAGCAGCGCCTGAAGGAGGGCGAGGTCGGCTCGTCCACCATGCCGCACAAGGTCAATCCCATCGATTTCGAAAATTCCGAGGGCAATCTGGGCCTGGCCAACGCGCTCCTGCGCCATCTGGCCGAGAAGCTCCCCGTTTCGCGCTGGCAGCGCGATCTGACGGACTCCACGGTGTTGCGCAACCTGGGGGTGGCGCTGGGCTATTGTCTGGTCGCGTACGACGCCTGCCTGCGTGGGCTGGGCAAGCTTGAGCTGAACGCTGCCGCGATCGACGCGGACATCGACGGATGCTGGGAAATTCTGGCCGAGCCGGTACAAACGGTGATGCGTCGTTACGGGCTGCCACACCCCTACGAACAACTGAAGGCGCTCACGCGCGGCAAGGGCATCACCCAGGACGCTTTGCGCGCCTTCATCGCCGGTCTGGATCTTCCGGACGAGCCCAAGGGCCGTCTGTTGGCCATGACTCCGCGCAGCTATGTGGGGCATGCCGCCGGCTTGGCAAAGGCCGTGTAAATTGCGGGACAGCCGCTCGGGGCGCGCTTCTTTGGCCCCGACCCGCGCTTTGCGCGAGCCGCGGAAACCGTGTATAGTTTCGTTCTTCGCGGAAACGCGAAGGGCTGTTAGCTCAGTTGGTAGAGCAGCGGACTCTTAATCCGTCGGTCGACAGTTCGAGCCTGTCACAGCCCACCAGAATGCGGGGGTCTGAACGAACGTTCAGGCCCTCTTTTTTGTTACAACTAAGGGTATACGCGAACGTCGCCAGGCGTTACCGTTGATGTGACCCGACGAAAGTCGGCCGCTATCTGATACGGGGAGCGCATGATGAAAACGACGATTCGACTCTTTGGTAGTGTGGTGCTGGCGACGACACTGCTTAGCCTCAGCGCCTGCGGCGGCATGTCGCATCAACAGAAAAGCACGGTGGTCGGGGCGGGTGTGGGCGCCGTGGGTGGCGCTGTCCTGACGGGCGGAAGCGCACTGGGTACGGTAGGCGGAGCCGCCGTGGGCGGCGTGGTGGGGCACGAAGTCGGGAAATGAGCACAGCGATCAGCGAGCAGCAACGTAATCAGATCAAGCTTCAGGGTTTCCTGGAAGACAAGCTGAAGTGGCATGACTACACCCACATTGCCGTGGATGACGAAGATCTTCCCTTGGCGGAGAGGTTCGTTCATACGGTGGGTCGCGCGCGGGCGGGCAAGCCGGAGCTCATCCTGACCGGATGTGCCGACCTTCAGCGCGCCATGGATCTGATTGCTGACGTAGTGGCGCACGAGGACCGCGTCGGGCTGTTGTCAGACGGCCTGATGCTGTCCGCCTCCGAGGCGCGGTCGCCTCTGCTGATCAAGGATGTCTCCACGAGTTTCGTGCGGGAAAAGCGCGTGGCCCAGGCATCCAGCCGTTTCGGGTCCGCCATCCGTGTTTTCCAGGTGGCCTGGCCAGACGCACAGGGTCGCTTTCCGCACGAGGCCGATTATGATGCGGACGGTCATCCGCAGCAGGCTCTGTGGGAGGAAACGGACTTGCCGTCACCGGGCTAGTGGCGCGCTGCATCGGGACTTGGAGTATTGGGCCGGCAGACGCCGGCCTTTTTATGATCTATTTTTCAGATCAAAAAGAACGATACTACGCTGTTCTTCATCGATTCAATCAATATTAAAGTGTGGTCATTCCATCGCCCATATTCATGAAGGAGAATTGAATGGCCAAGGTACTGGTGCTCTACTACAGCACGTGGGGTCACATCGAGCAGCTTGCGCATGCGGAAGCCGAAGGCGCCCGCGCCGCAGGGGCCGAGGTCGCCATCCGGCGCGTTCCGGAACTGGTTCCTCTTGAGGTCGCCCAGGCTGCGCACTACAAACTGGACCAGGATGCCCCCGTTGCGACCGTGGCGGAGCTGGCCGAGTACGACGCGATCATCTTCGGCACCCCGACGCGCTTTGGCAACATGGCAGCCCAAATGCGCAATTTCCTGGATCAGACGGGCGGACTGTGGGCAGCAGGCGCGTTCATCGGCAAGGTCGGCAGCGTATTCGTGAGTTCGGGCCAGCAACATTGGGGCCAGGAAACGACCATCACGTCGTTCCATACGACCTTGTTGCACCAGGGGTTTGTAGTGGTCGGTGTGCCGCCTTCAGTCCCCGGTTTGCGCGTGCTCGACGAGGTCAGCGGCGGCACCCCGTATGGCGCTTCCACGATTGCCGGGGCCGATGGGTCGCGTCAGCCGACTGAAAATGAACTGTCCGTGGCGCGCGCCCAGGGCGAACATGTGGCGCGCCTCGCAGCCAAGCTGGTTGCGAACACGGATGCCTTGGCGGAGGCCGAAGCCGCGTAGGATCTGTGAGTCGTTCGGATGAAAGGCCGAGGGCGTCCCGTGTCTGGCACGGGGCGCCCTCGGTTCATGGGCATCCGCCCATCAATGGCGATCAATAGCCGTCGAATTCTTCGGTCCGGATGTTCTCTTCATCGATGTCCATCTGCACCAGCAGCTCACGCATGGCGCGCACCATGCTCGCGGGTCCGGACAGATAATAGATCGCGGAGGCCGGATCGGGGACGTGGCGCCGAATCATGTCGGCATTGATCCGTCCGCGCTCCGCGCCGGGTTCGACTGCTTGCGTATAGACCGGCACGAAGGTGAAGTTCGGGTTCTGCGCGGCGAACCGTTGCAGATCCTGTGTGAAAGGTGCGCTGGCCGGTGTCTTGTTGGCGTACAGCAGGGTCATCTTGTGGGCGGTCTTGTCGTGTGTCGCCTGAGCGACGATGCTGCGTACCGGGGTGATCCCCACGCCGCCAATCAGAAAGACCATCGGCTTGGTGTCGTCCTTGGGCAGCGTGTAGCTGCCCCAGACCGCTTCGATCTGGAGGGCTGAATTCAGCGGCAGATCACGGAGGGCGTTCTTGAATGCCGAGCCCCGCATGCGGGTCGCGGCGGACAGGTAGTCCTCGTAGGGCGCGTTGACGAACGAGAAGCCGTGTACGTAGGTCTTCTTTTCGGCCCCCGGCGCCGCCTTCAGGAGGATATCGAAGAACTGCCCTGCCCGGAATTTGAAGTCCTTGGGCTTTTCCAGGATGAATTCCAGCGTGCCTTCGGCGATTTCCCTCCGGCCGGTAAGTCTCGTGTCATAAACTGCCATGAATGATCTCCCATTTCCAACAGTCGGCGCGCCGGCCGGCCACGACGCTCACCCCAGCGCCGGTGGCGACACCCGTGGATCCGGTCGCGCGCCTCGGATTCGGCGCTGCAAATTTGTGGCACTGGTATATCACAAAACCACGGCCGACCGTCGCTCATTCGAAGCCTGGGCGGGAAAACCGTGTATCTTGCAAGAGTCCGAGTTCGAGTCTTCGTCCCATGCGTACTTTCATCGATCCCCAGGGGAATGGCTGGCAGGCTGCGCTGCTGGATGGCTCCTATGGCAATGTCACGCTGCTGTTCAGCCCGCTGCGCGCCAGCGACATCCGGCAGTATCAAATGCCCGCCGACACCATGGCCGAGGCCGAAGGGCAGTTCGCTGATCTGAGTGATGCGGAACTGCTGGACCTGTGGGAGCGGGCCTCGCCATGGAGTCCGGGCGCCTGACTCCCGGCCGGTGCCGGAGGCGTCCGAGCTTCGGGCGCGGCCAATCTAGTCGCCCCGTAGCGTCAACATGACGCCGGTGAAGGAACTCCCCAGCATGGCCAGCACCAGCAGCCAGTAGCCGATGCGGACGAGGCCGGATTTTCCATTTCGGACCGACAGCCCCATCCAGATCATGGCCAGGTCGTAGAGGACCGTGCCCCCCAGCAGCAACGTCAGGCTGGTGGCGAGCGTGCCCGCGATGACGCCGGCGTGTCCCAGATTCAGTAGAACCCACTGGCCCCAGATCATGGCGGGAGGCAATTCGCGCGCCGACAGCGAGGCCTGGGCAGCGCCCAGCACGTACTGGACGATGCCGACCACCAGCACCAGGTAGGCCACCATCCAGACGATTGGTTTGGTGGGATGGTAGGCGATGGCGGCGGCGATCAGCCCTGCCGCGATGATGGCCAGCGCGCCCAGGACTTTGAAGGGTGCTGATGCGAATTCCATTGACGAGTGTCCTTGATGGGTATTGACGTAGGCCCGGGCGGATTCGGAGGGATCGTCCTGCCACCTCGATGAGGGCGGAAGGCTGGGCGCAATCGGTTCGAACCGGTTGCCCCGCGCCAGTACGACGCGCCGGTGATCGCCTCGAAGGGCGGGCAGCGGGGCGGCACGATGCCCGGCACCATTGTCCTCCTCAAAAGCCCCCGCATCGCCGGAAGCCCTTTCCGGCACCGGGCATTTGGGGAAGAGTAGCGACGGGGCTGCCGGCCTCGTCCAGCGGAGCGCCCCAAACCCGATGAACGGGATCGGCGCCAGCCGCATGTGGAGACTATGGCGGCAAATGGCGATAATGCTTCCAATGCCTGGAGATGGAGCAAGGCCATGCGCGCGGACGGCGGGCGAGTCCTGATCGTGGAAGATGAACCGACGATTGCCGGGAATCTGTACAGTTACCTGGAGCGGCATGGGCTGATGCCGGATGCAGCCTATGACGGGCATGGCGCGCTCGCCCTGCTGCACACCGGTGGATTCGGCGCCATGGTGCTGGACCTCGGGTTGCCCGGCCTGAGCGGCATGGATCTGTTGCGCACCCTCCAGCGCGATGCGAGTCTCTGGTGCCCGGTGCTGGTGCTCACGGCGCGCGACCGTCTCGAAGATCGGCTCCAGGCTTTCGATCTGGGCGCTGAGGATTATCTGGTAAAGCCCTTTGCACTGGCCGAAGTCCTTGCGCGCCTGAGGGTGCTCTTGCGGCGCGGGCGCCGCGAGGACCCTGGGATCATGATGCTGGGCGAACTCAGCTACGATCCGCGCAATCACGCCATTGCCATGGGGGGGCAGTCCCTGCCGTTGCCCCGCAAGTCGCGGCTGCTGCTGGAGACTCTATTGCGCGCGGAGGGCCATCTGGCGTCCCAATCCCAGCTCAAGGCCGCGCTATGGCCCGATGGGCCGCCGTCGGAGCGTGCCTTGAACGATCAGGTTCATTTGCTGCGCCGTCGCTTGCGCGCGGTGGGCGGGGGCGATGTCGTTGCGGCACCAGGCCTTGGATGGAGGTTGGTACTCGTGGCGGAAACCGGTGACGGTCCATTCCGTTCTCAACCGGGATCTTCTTGATGCGTCTCGTTTCATTGGCCAGCCGCGTGACCTGGGCGCTGACGGCGGC
>DATNAI010000210.1:0-27527 GCA_035572875.1 Castellaniella sp.
TGAACGAATAGAACGAGCCCGACTTCTCGAACAGCCCGGCGGCTGTCGCGTGGTCGACGATCTCGCCCGGGACGTTGACGCCCACGCCGTAGAGGATGTCGAACTCGGCCTCGCGAAAGGGCGGCGCGACCTTGTTCTTCACGACCTTGACGCGCGTTTCGTTGCCCACGACCTCGTCGCCCTTTTTGATCGAGCCAATCCGGCGGATGTCCAGGCGAACCGATGCATAGAACTTCAGCGCGTTGCCGCCCGTGGTGGTCTCCGGGTTGCCGAACATCACGCCGATCTTCATGCGGATCTGGTTGATGAAGATCACCATGCAGTTCGCGCGCTTGATCGTGGCGGTGAGCTTGCGCAGCGCCTGGCTCATGAGGCGGGCTTGCAGACCGGGCAGCGAGTCGCCCATGTCGCCTTCGATTTCGGCCTTTGGAACCAGGGCCGCGACCGAATCGATCACGATCAGGTCCACGGATCCCGATCGCACCAGGGCATCGGTGATTTCCAGCGCCTGCTCGCCTGTGTCGGGCTGGGAAATCAGGAGATCCTCAAGGTTCACCCCCAGGCGCGCCGCATATTGCACGTCCAGCGCATGCTCCGCATCCACGAAGGCGCAGGTGCCGCCGATCTTTTGCATTTCCGCAATGACCTGCAGGGTCAATGTGGTCTTGCCGGAAGATTCCGGCCCATAGATTTCCACCACGCGTCCGCGCGGCAATCCGCCCACACCCAACGCCACGTCAAGGCCCAGCGAACCCGTGGAGACGACCTGGATGTCGTGCTCCACCTGGTTGTCGCCGTAGCGCATGATGGAGCCCTTGCCGAATTGCTTCTCGATTTGCGATAACGCCGCAGCCAGCGCTTTGGCGCGTTCGGTGTTGGCCTTGCCGGTGCGTTCGTCCATACGGAATTCCTTTTGAGAGTGAGGCTGCCGGTAAGCACCGCCGCGCGGGAACCAGACAGCACAGGTCGGGGAAATTATGGCATTAAATTATACTGTATGAAAATACAGTCGAGACAATTCGAGCCGGGCTGCGACTCCGCCCCCAAAAACAGCAAGCGTACAGTCCCACATCGTTAACCCTAAATGACCCATCGGGACGTCCGTGTCAGAATGAAAGCGTCCGGGGTGGACCCCAGACCACTTCCCTCACCCCTGAATGCCACACCCATCATGCGCATCCTGATTGCCGAGGACGACAGTATTCTCGCGGATGGGCTCTCCCGGTCGTTGCGCCACGAGGGCTATGCGGTCGACGTCGTCAACGACGGGTCCAGCGCCGATTCCGCTTTGCAACTGCAGACGTTCGATCTGCTGATCCTGGATCTGGGATTGCCCCGCGTCAATGGCCTCTCAGTGCTGCGCAAGCTGCGCCAGCGCGGCACACCGCTGCCCGTCCTCATCCTGACGGCCGCTGATTCCGTCGACCAACGCGTCGAGGGCCTGGACCTGGGGGCGGATGACTACATGTCCAAGCCTTTCGCGCTCAGCGAACTGGAAGCCCGCGTGCGAGCCCTGGTCCGCCGCCACGGCGGGGCGCGCGCTTCCGTCCTTCGCCACGCGCGGCTGGCGTTCGATCTCAATGGGCGGATCGCCACCATCGACGATGCGCCGCTGGAACTTTCCGCCCGCGAAACCAGCCTGCTCGAGATCTTCCTGTCGCGCAGCGGCCGGATGATCAGCAAGCACCAGCTCGTGGATCTGCTCTGCGAGTGGGGCGAGGAAGTCACCACCAACGCCATCGAGGTCTACATCCATCGGCTCCGCAAAAAGATCGAGCCGGCCGACGTCCACATTCTCACGGTGCGCGGCCTGGGATACTGCCTGGAAGCGGAGCGCCGCCCTCAGCCAGCCGACGCCATCGCGTCCGCCTGACCACCTTGCGGACGCCTCCCCAATCCGACCACAGCCGCCGGACCAGCCACCGGACGTTGCTGGGACGCATTCTGCTCTGGATGATCGTGCCGCTATTCATCCTGTGGACCGTCGGCATCGTCATTACCTATTTCATCTCGCTGAACCTCGCCAACTCGCCCTATGACCGCACGCTGGCCAGCCACCTCCGGCTGCTGCGCCACGAAGTCGAACAGCAAAAGATCTCCCAGGGCGTCATGCTGTCCGGTTCAGCGCGAACGGTACTGGCCGGCAGCTCGGACGAAATGCCCACGCGGTGGCAGATCCTGGATGCCAACGGTCACATGGTCGCGGGCGATCCGCGCGTCCCGACGCCGGGGAACTGGGGGTACGACATCGATGTCGTTCACTTCCGCAATGCCGACCTGAACCACCAATCCGTCCGGATGGCCTACGTCTGGGGCGGGCGTGATCGCGACGGCACGGGATTTCTGACGGTCGTCGCCGAACCCGGCGAGGCCCGCGCCACTCTGCAGCAGGAGATCCTCACCGGGATGCTCACTCCGCAGCTCATCATTCTGCCGCTGGCCGCCATGCTGGCGGGCCTGGGCCTGACCCAGGGGCTGGAACCGCTGAGCCTGCTGCAAGAACTGATGCGCCGCCGCAAGCCCAGCGACCTGTCTCCCCTTCGCGACGACCTGGCCCCGGCCGAAATCGTCCCTCTGATCGATGCCATGAACAGCGTGTTGCTGCGTCTGTCCGCGTCCATAGACTCGCAGCGGCGTTTCGTCGCCAACGCGGCGCATCAGCTCAAAACGCCCCTGGCCGGCATCCGCACGCAATGCGAGCTGGCCCTGCGCGAGCAGGATCCCGAGGAACTGAAGGCGAGCCTGCATCAATTGATCACCGGCTCACAGCGGGCCACCCGCCTGGTCAATCAACTGCTGTTGCTGGCGCGCGCGGAGTCCATCGATCCGAATCAGGCGCGGACGACGGAATCGCTGGACCTTGCGGCGCTGGCTGAGGACTGCACGGGCCAATGGGTCCAGACCGCGCTGGAACGCCATCTGGACCTGGGTTTCGAGGGAAGCGGCGAGCCGCTGCCCGTTTTCGGCAACCGTACCATGATCTGCGAACTGCTCAACAACCTGATCGACAACGCGCTGCTGTATACGCCTTCTGGAGGACAGGTCACCGTTCGGGCGTTGGCCGTCGACGACGATGTCTGCCTGGAGGTCCAGGACACCGGGCCGGGCATTCCGCCCGAGGAACGCTCGAAGGTCTTTGACCGTTTCTACCGCATCCTGGGCCAGCAGGCGGAAGGCAGCGGTCTGGGCCTCGCCATCGTCCACGAGGTCGCCGAACACCACCACGCCACCGTGGCCTTCCTGCCGCCCGGCAACCACCGTGACCCTGCCAGCGCCGGCACCCGCCTGCGCGTATCGTTTCCCCGTGACAGGACCCGCCCATGAATCGAGCCCGCCTCACGCCCCGGGATCCCGCGGCCGACCTCAACCGACCCATGACCCACGAGGAACGCCGCGTGGTCCTGGCCTCGTCGATGGGGACCGTTTTCGAATGGTACGACTTCTATGTGTACGGGTCGCTGGCCGCCGTCATTGCACGCCACTTCTTTTCGGGTCTGAACCCGACCGCCGGATTCATCTTCGCCTTGCTGACCTTTGCCGCGGGCTTCGCAGTACGGCCCTTCGGAGCCCTCGTCTTCGGCCGCCTGGGCGACCTGGTGGGGCGCAAGTACGCCTTCGTGGTCACCATCCTGATCATGGGGCTGTCCACCTTCCTGGTCGGCGTGCTGCCATCCTTTTCGTCGATCGGCACGGCCGCACCCATGATCCTGCTCGGACTGCGCCTGTTGCAGGGACTGGCACTGGGAGGCGAATACGGCGGAGCGGCCGTTTACGTTGCCGAACATGCCCCCAATCATCGGCGAGGCTTCTTCACGAGCTGGATCCAGACGACGGCCACGACCGGCATGTTCCTGTCGCTGGTCGTGGTGCTGGGCACGCGTGTCACGCTGGGCAGCGAGGCCTTCGAATCCTGGGGCTGGCGCGTGCCGTTCCTGATTTCTGTGCTGCTTCTGGTGATTTCGGTCTGGATCCGGCTGCGGCTGCACGAGTCACCCGCCTTCACCCGCATGAAATCCGAGGGTCTGCTGTCCCGCGCGCCCATCAAGGAAGCCTTCGGCCGCTGGCGCAACCTGCGCCTCATCCTCATCGCGCTCATCGGCCTGACAGCCGGCCAGGCGGTCGTGTGGTACACGGGACAGTTCTACGCGCTCTACTTCCTGACCGAGACTCTGGGCGTGGATGCCAACATCGCCAATATCCTGGTCGCGCTGGCCTTGATGCTCGCCTGCCCGTTCTTCCTGGTTTTTGGTGCACTGTCCGATCGCATCGGACGCAAGCCCATCATCATGGCAGGCTGCCTCATCGCCATCCTGACATATTTCCCGACCTTCAAAGGCCTCACGCACTTCGCCAACCCGGCGCTGGAGCGGGCCCATGCGAGGGCTCCCGTCTACGTAGTGGCGGACCCATCGAACTGCTCGCTGCAGTTCAACCCGGTCGGCATCACCGCCTTCACCAGTTCGTGTGACCTGCTGAAGTCCTTCATGGCGGACCACTCGGTGCACTACGTCAATCGGCCCGCACCGGCCGGCACCACCGCTTATGCGCTGATCGGGAATCAACGGGTCGACGCCTTCGAGGGCAGCCGCCTCTCCCGCGCCGAGTTCGCTCGGCGAGACCGGACGCTGCAGGCGCAGCTTCAGGATGCCGTGCGCGTCCACGGATACCCCGATCACGCCGACCCGACCCAGATCAACTACGTCATGGTGCTGGCGCTGCTGTTCTTCCTGGTGCTTCAGGTCACCATGGTCTACGGGCCGATTGCCGCCCTGCTGGTGGAAATGTTTCCCACACGCATCCGCTACACGTCCATGAGCGTGCCCTACCACATCGGCAACGGCTGGTTTGGCGGGTTCCTGCCCCCGGTGGCCTTTGCGACGGTGGCGACGACCGGCAACATCTATGACGGCCTCTGGTACCCGATCATTGTGTGCGCCATGACCCTGGTGGTGGGATTGCTTTTCGTCAAGGAAACACCGCATCAGGACCTGAACGCGATCTGATCGTGCCGCGAACACGCAGCATTCGGGCGCAATCGCGTTCAGAATACCGTCAGCGGTTCGCCCCTAGAATGCAAATGCACGCCGGAAAGGCTGCCGGGTTCCTCTTCCCCTTGATGGCCCTGCCGCCACACTCCGCGTGCCGACATGGATGCATCCCCCGCGAGCCTTAACACTATGCATCCCTGATCGTCCTCCCGGCCCGGTCTGTCCGGGCCGTTTTTTTGGGCGCCCATCGGGTTCGCGTACAATCAAGGCCTTTTTTCCGCACCCGACTGCCGACCCATCATGTGGTTCAAGAACCTCAAGCTCTACCGCCTTGCCCCCAATACCCGTCTGACCGCCGCCGCGCTGGAATCCTCTCTGGAGTCCATGGCCTTTCGATCTGGCGGAAGCCAGGACAGCCAGGTATCGGGCTGGGTGTCGCCGCGCGACGACGGTGCGCTGGTCTACGAGATGAATGGCCAGATGCTGCTGCGGCTGCGCACGGAAAAAAAACTGTTGCCGACCACTGTGATCAACCAGGCCAGTCGCGCACGTGCGGTCGAAGTCGAGGAAAAGCAGGGCTACAAGCCGGGCCGCAAGCAAATGAAAGAGATCAAGGAGCAAATGACGATGGAGCTGCTGCCGCGGGCCTTCGTCATTGCCCACGATACGTGGCTCTGGATCGACACCGTGAACCGCTGGGCCGCCATCGACGCGGCCTCGACGGCACGCAGTGACGAGGTCCTGGGGCTGTTGGCCAAAACCCTGACTCCGTTTCCCATCGTGCCGCTGCATGTGGAGATGTCGCCTGCGGCGGCCATGACGCTGTGGCTATCCCAGGACGAGCCTCCGACCGGATTCACCGTCGATCAGGACACGGAGCTGCGCTCCACCGGTGAATCACGGGCCACCGTGCGCTACGTGCGCCAATCAATGGAACTCGATGAAGTTCGCCGGCACGTCCAAGCCGGCAAGCAGTGCACGCGCCTTGCCCTGACCTGGAACGACCGAGTGTCGTTCGTGCTCACCGAGGCGCTGGACGTCAAGCGGATCGCTCCGTTGGATGTGTTGAAGGACAACCAGGACGCGCAGGCAGCCAATGAAGCTGAACAGTTCGATGCCGACACGGCGCTCATGACGGGCGAGCTGGCCCGTCTGCTGGCCGACCTGGTGGACGCGCTGGGCGGCGAGCACGCCGCCTCCTGAGCATCCGGGCCGTCCGCGGCAGCCGCACCGTGTGCCGCGGCGCGGGAGCCAGCCGCCAGTACGCAGCCGGCCCGAATGCTCGTCCGAACTCAGTCTATCCCGTGAAAGACGCTGTCGTCCGGTCCGATATGCGACGGGGGCAGCCAAGTCACATCGCGCAACGAGTGCTGGACCAGGTTTTCAACACCCAGCAGAACGGCAAAGATGGCCATGCGCACCGGAATGCCGTTGTCGGTCTGGCGGAAGATCGCCAGCCGGGGGTCATGATTCAGGTCCGTGCTCAGGTCGTGCGCGCCTTCCCGGCTGTCGCGCGGCAGTGGATGCATGATGACCACGTCGGGTCCGCAGCAGGCATCCACGATGGCCTTGTTGACTTGAAACTCCTCTGAATAGCCCTCCATCTGCTCGCCGCTGAAACGTTCCTTCTGGACGCGGGTGGCATAGATGACATCGGCCCCCTTCAGCCCCTGCGCCAGATCGTGCGTCTGCTGGATGACATGATCATTGCGCGCGACGTGTTCCAGCACGTATTCGGGCATCTCCAGCCCTGGCGGCGATACCAGTGTGAACTTCATGCCGCGGTACAGCGCCAGCAATTTGATGAGCGAATGCACGGTACGACCGTATTTCAAGTCGCCTGCCAGGACGATATGCGCCCCATCGAGCAGTTTTCCCAGCCGCGAGAACTCGGTCAAAATGGTATAGAGATCCAGAAGCGCCTGGCTGGGGTGTTCCCCCGCGCCATCGCCGCCGTTGACGACCGGGATATTGGTCGCGGCCGCGAATTCCGCCACGGATCCTTTTTCCGGATGGCGAATCACCATGGCGTCCACGTAGCCGCTCATCACCCGGCTGGTGTCGTAGATGGACTCCCCCTTCACCATGGATGAAAAGGTGAACCCCGTCGTATCGCAGACGGAGCCGCCCAAGCGACAGAACGCCGCGCCGAAGCTCACCCGCGTACGCGTGCTGGCCTCGAAAAACAGATTGCCCAGCACAGCCCCTTCCAGGACCCGCGAAACCTTGTGCCGGCGAGCGATGGGCTGCATCAGATCCGCAACGCGGAAAAGATCCTCCACCGACTCGCGGCTGAACTGGTCGACCGACAGGAGCTGATGCTTGTTGTTGATCGCGATCCGCTCGCGCAGGGGCCCCGAACGTGCGCTTTGCGCATATTTTTGCAACAGGTCGCCATTGTCGACAATTTCGGTCACGAATCGTGTGACCACTTCGGGCATGGAACGGGCCTCCTGGGAACCTTCTGGCAACAGCCAGGTATCCAGGGCACGGCGCTTGACCCCGATCCGGGCCGCGAACACGTCACGAGTGAGGTTCAGGCGGCGCATGGCGTCGCGCAAAAAGACTTGCTGGGCTACGGCCATCATGGCTCCTATGTGCGCAATGCGCATATTTTGAGGACAGCCACGGCGAAAGGCAAGAAAAATTCATGCCTTGTGGGTTTTTAGCCCATTTGGATCATTTTCCCGAAGCCGCTGGGGTCGCATCGCCGCTGCGGGCGGCTTTCGGCACGCGATGGCCGGGCGCGAGGGCTGAAGCAAGGATTTGCCCGGGCAACAGGTCGTGGACGGAAGTCGGCGTGGTCACCAGAGAAAATGCGACGGACGGATCGCTCTTTTCCAGGAAGGCCTGAGCCTCGGCCGCAGTGGACGGTACGCTTTCAGGCCGCTGGCGCAAGGCGGAGGCGAGGAACCAGTGAATGGCTTCCGGGCTCTGCCAGGGCGATGCAGCCTTTTGCATGGCCGCCACGCCCACGCGGTACTGGGCCCCTGGATCGCCCTGCTTGGCGGCTGCCTGCAGCCACTGGGCGGCCTGGACCGGATCGGCCGTCAAGGCTCCCTCCAGACCCTGCGTATACAGCATCCCCAGGCAATACTGGGCTCGAGCCGAGCCGCCCTCAGCCTGTGTGCGATAAGTCTCCAGGCTGCTCGCCGCCTTCAGGTCACAGCTTTTGCTCTCGTTCTGATCCGCATTGTTGGCAGCCGTCAGCAAGAGCGTGACGGCCTGCATCGGATTCGCCTTTTCCACCCCGAAGCCCGTGGCGTACATGAGGCCCAACGTGGCACGCGCACGTTCACTCGCGTTCTTGGCCGCCTGTTCAAAGAGCTTCAAGGCCCGAGACATGTCCCTGTCGACCCCGTTTCCCTTCAGATACATGAGTCCCAGATTGAAATCGGCATTGGGATCTTTGGCGGCAGCCGCCTTCTCGTAAAACGCGACAGCCGTCGCCGGGTCCTTTTCCACGCCGGCGCCCAGGGCATACATGGCCCCCAGGTTCCCCAGTGCGCGCACATCGCGCCCCGAGGATGCGGCCAACCGGAACCAGTAGACCGCTTGAGCACCATCCTTCTTGACCCCCTCGCCCAGCGCATACATGCCGCCCACGCTGTTCTGTGCGGGGACGAACCCGTTTTGGGCGGCCGACAGATACCATTTGAAGGCCTGAGCATGGTCGCGCGGCACCCCCTGCCCCAGGTCGTACATCACGCCCAGATTGAACTTCGCCCGCGGAAAGCCGCGTTGCGCGGACGCATCATAAAGTTTCGCCGCGAGCGCGAAATCGATCCCCACGCCACGACCCTTGTCGTGCATGTAGCCCAGGCCGTTTTCGCCAACGGAGTTGCCGGCGTCCGCGGCCTTTCGGAACCAGCTCGCAGCGTCTTCGACGCTGACATCCGCGCCGACACCATCCTGCAGCATCGCCCCCAGCATGGCCTGGGCATTGGAGGAGCCTTGCTTGGCAAGCCCTTGATATTGGGCGAACGCATCCTTGAAGTCGGACTGCAGGAAAGCGTCCACCGCTGCAGCCCGGACGGTGCCGGGCAGACACTGCAGCGCGACACACAACACGGTGCCGAGAACGCCGGATTCCAGTGCAATACGACTGCTACGCATACATTTGCTCCTCTACCACCCGATCGATCGGGAGGGACGCCACAATTCGTCCCCGCACCGACTCGGCACGGGTGATAGTGATAGCAGGCTTTACGCGTTGTGACTATCGGTACAAACAGCAACCCCCGTCCGGATCATGCCGGCGGCCGCGCTCTGGTGGCTGGCATCATCGATCAGAATGAACGCGCCTGTGGCGTGCTGGCTGTCATAGTCGTCCAGCGCGAGCGGATCCCGGGTCCGGATAAGCACCCTTCCGATGTCGTTGAGCCCCAGCGTCCCGCGCCAGGGCACGCTGCGCAGCTCGTGGATGTCGCGCCGAGCGGAAACCTCGACCACGCGCGCCTGGGTCACCCGGGACCCCTGCTTGAGCCAGTACCAGCGCGACGGATCCAGCGCCTGCCGGTCCAGCCAGCATAGATCCGCCTGAAACTGGCGCGACAGCTCGGGCTGCGAATCGGCATCCACGAGCAGGTCGCCGCGCGACACGTCCACGTCCCGATCCAGTACCACCGTGATGCTGTCGCCTGGGCGGGCCACCTCCAGCCGTTCGTCCCCACGCCACAGTTCGCGAATGTGTACCGCTTCGCCACCCGGGAGCACCTGGACCGCGTCCCCGACACGCCATGCGCCGCCCCGGAGCTGTCCCGCATAACCCCGGAAGGCCTGCGCGGTGCTGCCGTCGTGACGAATCACCCACTGCACGAAAAAGCGCGCGGCATCCGTTCCGGACCGGCCGTCCACCGGCAGTGACTCCAGCAGCGGCAACAGCGGCGACCCGTCATGCCAGGGCATGTGGCCGCTGGCATGCACCACGTTGTCGCCGGTCAGCGCCGAAAGCGGCAGGCAGTGCAGCGCCGGGATCGCCAGGTGCCGCGCCAGGTCCTGGCAGGACGCCCGGATCCGTTCGAAGACCGCGCGATCCCAGCCGACCCGATCCATTTTGTTGACCGCCACCACGATGTGGCGCAGGCCCAGCAGCCGCGCCAACGTGGCGTGTCGCTTGGTTTGAGGGAGCAGCTCGCCATTCGCCGCCTGCACGGCATCGACCAGAATGAGAGCCACGTCGGCGGTCGAAGCGCCCGTTACCATATTGCGGGTGTATTGTTCGTGGCCGGGAGCATCGGCAATGATGAATTTGCGCGCCGGCGTCGCGAAATAGCGATACGCGACATCGATGGTGATGCCCTGTTCGCGTTCCGCTTCCAGGCCGTCAGTCAGCAGCGCCAGATCCACCGCGTTCGCGGGCGCGCGCGAGTAGCGCGAGCCTGAAATGGCCTTGAGCTGATCCACGAACACGCCCTTGCTGTCCAGCAGCAGGCGCCCGATCAGCGTGGATTTGCCATCGTCGACCGATCCGGCCGTCACCAGCCGCAGCACGCTGGTGTCCTGGCCCAGGGGCCAGCGTTCATTGACTGCATTCATCAGAAATACCCCCGCTTCTTGCGGCGTTCCATGGAAGCCTCCGAGACCCGGTCATCCATGCGGGTGGCGCCACGCTCAGTCAGCGTCGCGACGGCTGTTTCGGCAATGATGTCGGCTGGCGTAGCCGCTGTGGAGGCCACCGGACAGGTGCAGGACACATCCCCCACCGTGCGGAAACGGACGTCCAGTCGTTCGATCGTCTCGCCTTCACGCGCCGGCGTCAGCTCCGTCACGGGCGCCAGCAGGCCATTGCGGCGCACCACGTCGCGGGCGTGGCTGTAATACAGCGAAGGCAGCGACAGCCGTTCACGCTCTATGTATTGCCACACATCCAGTTCGGTCCAGTTCGAGATCGGGAACACGCGGATGTTCTCGCCCGGATGCACTTTCGTGTTGTACAGGTTCCAAAGCTCCGGGCGCTGGTTCTTGGGATCCCACTGGCCGAATTCGTCGCGGAAAGAGCAGATGCGCTCCTTGGCACGGGCCTTTTCCTCGTCCCGGCGCGCCCCGCCGATGCAGGAATCGAACCGGAATTCGGCGATTGCTTCCAGCAATGTCGTGGCCTGGGCGGCGTTCCGCGAATCGTTCGCGTGATGCAGAACGACGGTGCCGCGGGCAATGGAATCCTCCACCGTGCGGACGATCAGGGTCTCGCCCAACTCCGCCACCCGGCGATCGCGGAATGCGATCACTTCCGGGAAGTTGTGGCCGGTATCCACGTGCAGCAGCGGAAACGGGAACTTCCCGGGCCGGAAGGCCTTTTCAGCCAGCCGCAGCAGCACGCAGGAATCCTTGCCCCCCGAAAACAGCAGCACCGGACGCTCGCACTCGGCGGCGACTTCCCGCAGGATGTGGACCGCTTCGGATTCCAGCCAGTCCAGATGGGTTTGTTCAAGCAAAGTGGCAGTTTCCATGATTTCAGACAGGAGAATGAGGGGGATTTCGCGGGACGACGGTGGGTGCACGACCAGACCCGGCAGGCGCGACGTGCAGGCCGCACTCGCGGCTCTGGCGTTGTTCCCACCACCAGCGACCGGCGCGCAGGTCTTCGCCGGGGCGAACCGCCCGGGTACAGGGCTCGCAGCCGATGGAGGGGTAACCCCTATCGTGCAGCGGGTTGTAGGGCACACCCAGGGTACGCACCACGATCCAGACATCCTCCGTGGACCAGTCAGCAAGCGGATTGAACTTCTGCAATCCGAAGGATTCGTCCCACTGAGCTTCGGGCAAATCCGCACGGGTCATCGACTGCTCCCGACGCTGGCCGGTGATCCAGGCCGAATGCCCAGCCAATGCCCGGCGCAGCGGCTCGACCTTGCGAATCGCGCAGCATTCCTGGCGCAGCGCCACACTTTCATAAAAAGCGTACTCGCCGTGATCCGCCACATAGGCCCGGACAGAGACCGGGTCCGGATGCATCACCCGCACCTCCAGGCCGTATCGGTTCCGGACGGTATCGACCATGGCCAATGTTTCCGCATGCAGCTTGCCAGTGTCCAGCATGAAAACACCCAGTCGGTGCGGCAATTGCATCAACGCATGAATCAGCAGGCTGTCCTCCACGCCCATGGACGAAGCGAGCAACGCATCCGGATGAGCGCCGGCGATGCCGGCCAGCGTCGCCAGCAACGTCTCCCAGCGTGCAGCCACCCTGTCATCCAATCGGCCGTTCACCACTTCCACCCTCCGTCAGTACCGTTCGCATCCCTGGGGCGCCTGCTGCCGTCTATTGGAGGCAGTCGCATCCCGCCTTCGTTCACGCGGCCACGGCATCGGGCTGACGCGCCGTCACGCAATCGGAAATACCACCAGCAGCCAGGGTCTCGCCAAACCAGGACAACTTCCGTCCCAAGGCTGCGACCTCGCCCACGATCAACAGGGCGGGCGAGCGGACCGCGTGGCGGCCGGCGGCTGCCGCGATGCTGTCCAGCGATGCGTGAACCGCGCGCTGCCGTGGCCGCGAACCGTTCTCGACCAGCGCGCAAGGCGTGCCCGGATCCACCCCTTGGGCCATCAGTCGCGCACTCAGCCCGCCCAAGCCTGCCACTCCCATGTAATACACCCGCGTCCGCGGGTCCCCGACATGGCCGTGATCTGCCTCGCCGGCGCGGCGATGGGCGGTCTCCAGGGTCAGGGCGCTGGCATGAGCCCGGTGCGTCAGCGGAATGCCCGCATAAGCGGCGCACGCCAGGGCCGCCGTGATGCCGGGGACCACTTCATAATCGATAGCGCGCGCACGAAGATATTCCAGTTCCTCGCCTCCTCGACCGAACACCAGGGGATCTCCCCCCTTCAGCCGAACCACGCAACGTCCCTTGCGGGCGTGACTCTCCATCAGGGCATGAATACGCTGTTGTGTCTTCTCGTGATCTTCGCCGGGCATTTTGCCTACCGCCACGCACAATGCATCGCGCCGCGCCAGCGCAAGCACAGCCGGGCTGACCAGCCGGTCGTGCAGGATCACATCGGCCTCATTCAGTGCCCGCAAACCCCGCAACGTCAGCAGCCCCGGATCACCCGGTCCGGCACCGACCAGCAGCACCCGGCCACGCACGAGCGCCGACGCTTCGGCCAGCGCCGCATCCAGGAGCTCCTCCGCCCGGTCGAGCCGGCCGCCGCGCAGTGCCGCCGAGACGGGCCCATCCAGCAACCAATCGTAGAAGCGGCGCCGGTCAGACACACCGGGCCGCGCCGCACGGATGGCGCCGCGCCGGCGCTGCGCCAGTCGACCCAACAGGCCGATGGCGGGATCAACCATCGCTTCGATCCGTTCCCTAAGGCGTCGCGCGACGACGGGCGCAGCGCCCCCTGAGGAAACCGCAATCGTGACGGGAGAGCGATCCACGATGGCCGGCACCTGGGCGCTGGACAGGGAAGCATCATCGACCACATTGCACCAGAGATGCCGAGCATCGGCCGCGCGGGCAATCCTGGCGTTCAAGAGGGCATCATCCGTCGCCGCCACCACCATCCAGACGTTGGCAAGCTGCTCGGTTTCAAACTCGACTGAAAACAGGTCGATTTCCGCCATCCGCGCACGAGCTTCGACCTGGGGACACGCCCGGGGAGCCACGACGACGATATGCGCGCCGGCCGACTTCAGCAGTTCGATCTTGCGATCGGCCACCAGGCCGGCACCGACCACCAGGACGACCTTGTCGCGAAGGTCCAGAAACAGCGGAAAGAGATTCATGGACCCATTCTAGGAACCCGTCCGCCGGTACAGAACGATCGTCTTGTTATGCCGTTATGCCGCCATAAGCACATGACAGAAACCCGCATGAACAAAGGATCTTCAGGCTTCATCCCGCTAACTGGAGGGATCGGCGAAAACTTATTTCCTTATGACGAATCATTCCTTCATCCGTCCGTTTCGACTCGATACCATCGTGGTTCACCAGTACCCCCTACTGGGCCTTTCATTGCCGATACGGAGTTCCACATGACACCAGCCAGTGAAGCAGCCATGAACGTGCTGCCCATCCCTGCGGAGAAAGCACAAACAGTCGCCCGGTTGATCCAGGGGCTGGACGGTCATGCGCTCGAATGGTTGTCCGGCTATCTGGCTGGGGCGGCTGCCCAATTGCGGCTGAGACAGGTCCCCGACGAGGCCGCTGCCGTGCCCAACGCCTCGGTCCCCACCGTCGAGGCACTGGCGCCGCTCACCATTCTTTATGGCAGCCAGACCGGAAATGCCAAGCGCACCGCGGAACAACTGGCCGCCGACGTCGAGGCGCAGGGTCTACCCGTGCGGTTGATACGAGCCGACGCCTTTCGTACGAGTGAACTCAAAAAGCTCCAATTCCTGTACATCGTCATCAGCACACACAGCGTGGGCGATGCGGCGGAGCCGCCCGATGACGCACGCGGATTCTTCGACTTCCTGACCGGCCGTCGCGCGCCGCTGCTACCCGACCTGAACTACGCCGTCCTGGCGCTGGGCGATTCGTCCTATGCGGATTTTTGCGGCATCGGCCGGCGCATCGACGAGCGCCTGGCCGAGCTTGGCGCCAGGCGTCTGTTCGGGCGCGCCGACGCCGACGTGGACATCCCGTCCGTCGCCGGCCCGTGGGTGAAGCAGGCGCTGCAATACGCGCAGGAACGGCTGGCCAGGCCAGAGCGAAGCCGCCCTTCGCCAACGGCGGCCGGCGGCGTCGTGACCTTCCTGCGGCCCGTGCATACCGCTTGGACACGTGAACACCCCTTCTCCGCCGAAGTCCTCGCCAACCAGCGGATCGTGGGCAACGACAGCGAGAAAGATGTCCGCCACGTTGAACTCTCGCTGAAAGGCAGCGGCCTGCGCTACCAGCCAGGCGACGCGCTGGGCGTGTGGCCCACCCAGGCGCCGGAACTGGTCCAGCGCATCCTCGATGTATTGGCCCTGGATGGCACGACGGAAGTCACGCAGGGCGACGATCGCCTGCCGCTTTCCCAGTGGCTGGCACAACGGCGGGAACTGACGGTTCTGACGCGCTCGTTCATCGCCGCCCATGCCGAACGTGGCGGCCACGCCGACCTCCAGGTACTGCTGCAGCCGCAGTCCGCAGCCGAGTTCGTGCAACGGCTCAAACAGTGGCAACTGATCGACCTTCTGCGGAGATACCCCACGACGTGGGACGCCGAATGCCTGGTGGCGGCATTGCGGCCGCTGGCCCCACGCCTGTACTCCATTGCCAGCAGCCAGGAGCAAGCGGACGAGGAAGTGCACATCACCGTCGCGCACCTGGGATTCGCACGGGATGGAGAAGCGCGATGGGGCAGCGGCAGCCACTATCTATGCGACTTGGCCGAAGGTTCGCGGGCACCGGTCTTCGTCGAACCCAACGAGCGGTTCCGGCTGCCAAAGGATGCGGACAGCGACGTCATCATGATCGGTCCGGGCACTGGTGTGGCCCCATTCAGGGCCTTCCTGCAGCAGCGGCAGACGGCGGGTGCATCAGGCCGCAACTGGCTATTCTTCGGCAATCCCCACCGCCACAGCGACTTCCTCTACCAGATCGAGTGGCTGCAGGCGCTCAAGGACGGGACGCTCACCCGGCTGGATGTCGCGTTTTCGCGCGACCATGCGCAGAAGGTCTACGTCCAGCACCGGTTGCGGGAACATGGCGACCAGGTCTGGAGCTGGCTCAACGGAGGGGCTCATATCTATGTCTGCGGCGACGCCGAACACATGGCGCCAGACGTGCATCAGGCACTTGTCGAAATCGCAGCCGAACACGGCCACCAGTCGCGCGCCAGCGCCTCGGCGTGGCTCCAGAACTTGCTGAATGAAGGCCGCTACGCGCGCGACGTGTACTGACGACCGATTCATCCGTTTCTCATGTCGCGGCAAGCGACTGACGCGAATCCACGCCCACCGAACTTGCAGGATCCTCATGCCCCAATCCGCCACTCCTACCCAGCTTTCGCCGCTCGAACACATCAAGGCCGACAGCCGCTTTTTGCGCGGCACCATAGACAGGGGCCTGTCCGATCGGACGACCGGTGCCATCAGCGAACCAGACACCAAGCTGCTGAAGTTCCACGGCAGCTACCAACAGGACAATCGAGACGTGCGCGACGAGCGACGCCGGCAGAAGCTGGAACCCGATTACGGCTTCATGGTGCGCGTGAGACTTCCGGGCGGCGTATTGACGCCCCGGCAATGGCTGGATCTGGACGAACTGGCCAGCCGCCACGCCAGCAACGGCCTGCGCATCACGACCCGCCAGACCTTCCAGTTCCACGGTATCCACAAGGAATCGCTGCGCGACATGATAGGCGGCATCAACGCCGCCGGGCTTTCCACGCTGGCGGCCTGCGGCGACGACGTACGCAACGTCATCTGTTCGGTGAATCCCCTGCTGTCGTCGAGCCACGCCGAGGTCTATGGCTGGGCGTTGAAGATCATGAATCACGTCAAGCCGCATACCACGGCCTACCGCGAACTGTGGATAGACCGCAAGGAGACGACCAGCGACGGGGCCGGCGACGAAGAGCCGCTGCTGGGTCAGGCCTATCTGCCGCGCAAGTTCAAGTTCGGCATCGCCATCCCGCCCTACAACGACATCGACGTCTTCGCGCAGGACTTCGGCCTGATCGCGATTCTGGGAGCAGACGGTATCCTGCAAGGTTTCAACCTGGCACCCGGCGGCAGCATGGGCGCCACCGCCGGGGACCCCAAGACCTATCCCTCATTGGGCGATCTGATCGGTTTCGTCACGCCGGATCAACTGCTGGAGACCTGCTGGCACGCGGTCGCCGTGCAGCGGGACTTCGGTGACCGCTCGGACCGCAAGCACGCGCGGCTGAAGTACACCATCGACGATCGGGGCCTGCAGTGGTTCCACGACGAGCTGCAGTCCCGACTGAGCTTCAGGATCGAGCCGCCGCGTCTCTACCATTTCGAGCACAACGGCGACCGCTACGGCTGGACCCGCGGCGACGACGGCCGCTGGCACCTGACGCTGCACATCCCGAGCGGCCGTATCCGCGACGACGAAGGCCATCCGCGCCAGACCGGAATGCGTGAAATCGCACGTATCCACAAGGGCGAGATCCGCATGACCTGCGATCAGAATCTCATCATTGCCGGGGTGGCGGCGAAAGACCGGTCCGCGATCAACGCGCTGGTCAGGCAATACGGACTGGATGACTACAAAAAGGCCAGCGGCCTGCGGCTGCATGCCTTGTCCTGCGTGGCGCTGCCTACCTGCGGCCTGGCCATGGCGGAATCCGAGCGATACCTCCCCCACATCCTGGACAAGCTGGAAGATCTGCTGGACAAACACGGACTGCGCGACGAACCCATTCACTTCCGGATATCGGGCTGTCCGAATGGCTGCTCACGCTCCTACATGGGCGAAATCGGTCTGATCGGGCGCGCCATAGGTAAATATGACCTGCGCATCGGTGCCGACCACATCGGCGAACGTCTCAATGCGGTCTACAAGGAAAACGTCGGTGAAGACGTGATCCTCGCCGCCCTCGACGAGGTATTCGGGCGCTTCGCCACCGAGCGCAAACGCGGCGAGCATTTCGGCGACTTCGTGGCCCGCGCGGCGATTGTCCAGCCCCCGGAGCGCCGGCCCGGCATTCGATACTGACACGATTCGCCCGCACCGCCCCAAAGGCGCGGTCGCGGGCAGGACGGGCGCCCATGCGCGGCTCGATGACGCTAAGATGTCGCATGCCTGCGCCCGCGACCGACACCCTCAAGCCCGTGAACCGCGGGCTGATCTTCACCATCATCGCTTTCGCGCTCATGATGATGTCGATCGACGCCACCATCGTTGCCACCGCGCTGCATGCGCTGCAGGAAGACTTGGGCGCGCCGATCAACTGGACGAGTTGGACCATCACTGCGTACTGGTTCGGCTATGTGGTGATGCTGCCGGTCAGCGGCCGGCTGAGCGAGCGCTATGGCCCACGCCGAATCTTCCTGCTGTCCACACTCGCCTTCGCGGTGGCGTCGCTATTGTGCGGCCTGGCCCCAAACGTCTACCTGCTGGTGCTGTTTCGCGCGCTGCAATCGGCGGGCGGCGCGGGTCTGACGCCCGCCGCCACGGGGATCATCGTCACCTGGTTCGGACGTTCGCGCGACCGGATGCTGGGGCTCTTTGGCGCCGTGTTTCCGGTTGGAGCCATGATAGGCCCCATTTTCGGGGGCTTGTTCGTCACCTACGCCAGTTGGCGCGACGTATTTTTCGTCAATGTCCCCATCGGCCTGATCATGGCATCTCTGGGGTGGTGGATCATCCCCAGGGACCGCCCTGCGGGCGGGCCGCGCCGTAGCCTGGACTTATGGGGAATGGCGTGGTTGGGCCTGGCTGTCGTGGCCGGCATGCTGGCCATCGGCATCCTGGGGAATCCGCAGGCCGGCCCGCTGTCATGGGACTTCATTCTGTCCGCGAGCGCCTGCACGCTGTTTGCCGGGCGATTCCTGCGCCACATCCGCTGGACTGCAGAGCCCTTCCTGGCGCCCCGCCTGATCTACGGCCAAGGGTTTGGCGCAACGAATTTCCTGAACGCCGTCTACGGCGGGGCCGCCTCCGGCGCGGTGACACTGGTGCCGCTCTACGCTGCGACACGGTATGGCCTCGATGCGCTGGACGCCGGCACGCTCCTGATCGCGCAAGGCGTCGCGGCCATCACCTTTTCGACCGTTGCGGCCTACGTCCTGCGCTGGAGCGGTTACCGCCTGCCCTTCCATGCAGGCGGGCTGCTTATGGCAACAGGGTTATGGCTGCTGGCTCCTCTGCCCGGATTCGGATTCTCGGGATACAGCTGGCTCGCCACGGCGACCTGCCTGATCGGAGCGGGTGCCGGCATCATGGGGCCGGCCAGCCGGAACGCCTGCTTGCAGCTCGTGCCCGAACAAGCCCCGACCATGGCGGCGCTACGAGCCACGGCGCAGGAACTTGGCGTCATCGTGACGCTGGCCATCATAACGGCCATCATGGCCCGCGCAGCAGCACCCAGCGACACGCTAGCCACGATCTACGCCGTCATGGCCCTGACCTGCCTTCTCATCCAGCCGATCATCCGGCGGGTGCCGGAACACCACGGCGCGTGGTGAGCCACGGCACGGTCCGCCTGGTTTCCCAGCGCGGCCATCCCGGGGACGGCGGCGGCCCGTCTTCGCACGGTCCTGCCCCGACAGCGGGCGTCAGTGGTATCGTTGTCCCATCGTTCGGATCGGTTCCGCCCGAGTCCGATAACACGCCTTGCCGACATCATCAGCCGCTTCCATAGGAATATTCATGGCTTCGCAACCACTTGACGGCCCCTCGCATCGGTCCCCGCCCCCACAGGACCAGACACCTGCCCGAATCGCGCTCGTGACGGGCGCGTCGGCGGGATTCGGCTACGCCATTTCGACCGCGCTGTGCCGCAACGGGTGGATAGTGGTGGGCGCCGCGCGTCGGCTCGATCGCCTGAACGCCATCCGAAAGGAACTGGGCGAGAACTTCCATCCTCTCGAGCTGGACGTCACATCGACGACCAGCGTCGATCGCTCCGTCGCCGAAATGGCGGCAAATTTCCCGAACGGCCCGGATCTCCTGGTGAACAACGCCGGCCTCGCGTTGGGTGTCGGGCCCGCTCAACACGCCGACATGAATGACTGGGAACGGATGATCCTGACCAACGCCCTGGGGCTGAGCCGCATGGTCCACCGCTTCTTGCCGGGCATGATCGCGCGTGGCAGGGGCCACGTGATCAACATCGGCTCGGTCTCCGGGAACTACGCCTATCCAGGCAGCAACGTCTACGGCGGTACCAAGGCTTTCGTAAAGCAATTCAGCCTGGGACTGCGGGCTGATCTGTATGGCACACCCATTCGCGTGACCAACATCGAACCGGGCATGGTGAGCGGTACGGAGTTCTCGCTGGTTCGCCTGCACGGCGACGAAGCCAAGGCCACAGCCGTCTACCAGGGTGCCGGAGCCTTGCAGCCCGAGGACGTCGCTGACGCCGTGATCTGGGCCGCCCACCAGCCGCCCCGCGTCAATATCAACATCATCGAGCTCATGCCGGTTACCCAAAGCTTCGCGGGTACGCGTGTCTATCGAGGCCAATGAAGGGTTCCCCTGGCCTTGCCGGACGCTGATGTGATCTGACACTCTTTCCTCGGGGAACCGGCTCGTGGCAAAAACCGCGCCACCGGCCTGATCTCAGGCGGCGGTCAGCGTCGGCGAGCTACCATGGGCCTCTCCACGTCCTCATTGGAGCCGGTCTTGGCGACAAAAAGATCCATAGCGGGCATTCTGGGCGTGGTGCTGGTCCTGGCCGTCTGGGAAATTGCGGGCGCCATGGTCGAGCACCGCGACGTCCTGCACGAAGAAGGCGAGGATGCGATTCAACCGGCACCCATCGCGTCGGGTATCGCCCGCCCCACGCCGGCCAAGGACCCCGCCGTATCGGGAGAGCCGACCGCCTCCTCGGCACGCTCGGCGGCCCATGCAACCGGCCATCCTTCGAACCCTCACTGAGCGTCACGCCGATACGACAATATTAGGGTTAACCCTAGTTCAATGGTATGATAGAACCACTGGGCAAAAGCCCTGCTTTCACGAGAAGCACATGTTCTATCCTTACAAGTACATCGGCGAAACCCGCCTTACCGACGCGCTCGAGCGCGAACTGATGATCGAAGCCGAACAATCGTACAGCACCCGGTCCGGCGAAATGCGTCGCGCCGCGCTCCGTGGGGCCGCCACGATCTTGCGCCGCTGGTTCACTGGCCACGGCAGCATGGCTTCCGCCTACTGGGTGTCCTTCCCCCGGCAATCCGCCTGAGCCATTGAATCGGCGAGGCGCTGCTCGGGACATCGATACTCCTCCCGGGCAGCCCTGTCGCACAGCCGTCAGGCGCCAGCCAGCGCCTGGTCCAGGTCGGCGATCAGGTCGTCGACATGCTCGATTCCCACGCACAAGCGGATCAGGTCCGCGCTAACGCCGGCCGTCTTCAGCTCTTCATCGGTCAATTGCCGGTGTGTGGTCGTGGCCGGATGGCACGCCAGCGTCTTGGCATCGCCAATGTTCACCAGGCGCTTGATGAGCCGGAGGCGATCCATGAAGCGCGCGCAGGCCTCGCGCCCGCCCTTCACGCCAAAGCTGAACAGTGAAGCTGGAATGCCGCCATCCATGTAGCGCTGCGCCAGTTCATAGTCCCGATCTCCCTCCAGTCCCGCGAAATGGACCCAGCCCACCTTTGGATGGGCCTTGAGGTGGCGGGCCAGGGCCAGCGCGTTCTGGCAATGGCGCTCCATGCGTAGCGTCAGCGTCTCGATGCCCTGCAGGATCAGAAATGAATTGAACGGCGAAATGGCGCCCCCCGTGTTGCGCAGCGCCACCGTGCGTGCCCTGCCCGCGAAAGCCGCTTCCCCGAAGTCGTTCACATAGACCACCCCGTGGTAGGCGGGCTCGGGGTTGTTGAACTGCGGGAATCGCGGATTGCCCTTCCAGGCGAATTTCCCCGAATCCACCAGGACGCCGCCGATGCTGGTCCCGTGTCCGCCGAGATACTTGGTGGCGGCATGGACAATGATATCCGCGCCATGTTCGATAGGACGGCACAGAGCCGGCGTTGGCACCGTATTGTCCACCGCCAGCGGCACACCATGGGCGTGGGCGATGGCAGCCAGCGCAGCGACGTCCACGACATTTCCCGCCGGATTCCCGACGGATTCGCAATAGAGCAGTCGCGTACGGTCGTCGATAGCGGCAGCGAAAGCCTCAGGATCGCGCCCATCCACCAGGCGCGCCTCGATACCGAGTTCACGCAAGGTGTGGCGGAAAAATGTGTACGTGCCGCCATACACCTGGCTGGTCGCCACGATGTTGTCACCCGCCTTTGCCAGCGTGAGCACACAGGCCGTGATCGCCGCCATGCCTGATGCGAAGGCCAGACCGGCTACCCCGCCCTCCAACTGGGCCACCCGCTCTTCCAGCACCGCCGTCGTGGGGTTTTGAATGCGGGTATAGATGTTCCCGGCCACCTTCAGATCGAACAGGTCGGCACCGTGCTGCGTATCGTCGAAGTAGTAGCTGGTCGTCTGGTAGATCGGCACGGCAACCGAATGGGTCTCGGGGTCCCCGGCAAATCCGCCGTGAATGGCGATCGTTTCCCGTTTCATTGTGGCGGCTCCTGGCATAAAGGCGGTGGGTCGAGCCCACGGTCAGAAGACATCATTCTGACATGGATGTTCATGATTCGGGGTCATATGCACCAAAGCGCCGCTTCGATGCGCGCTGCCGCGATTGATGGACGGACACGGCAGCCGCCGCAACCTATGGCTCCTGGGGTCTTCTCCCGCAGCGGCCCGGCCGCGGGCTCGACCTACCCCAGACTTGCGTCGATCAGGCGCGCCGCCACGCCCGCCAAATGCCGCACCGGCCCGCTCGCGCCCAGAATCTGGCTGGACGTATACGCACCTTCCAACAATAGCTGAAGGCCATCTCCCAGCGCGTCGGGGTCTCGCGCGCCCATCTGGCGCGCCATGTCGGCCAGGCGCTCGCGCACCTTTTGCTTGTTGGCCACAGACACCTGGCGAGCGGGATGATCGGGATCGGGATACTCGACGCAGGCGTTGGTCAGGCCGCAGCCCCGGTACCCCGGCAAGCCGGTGCGCTCCGCAAGTCCGGTGAAATAGGCCAGGATCTGCGCACGCGGATCCCCGGGGTGTTGGTCGACTGCCGCGTCGAACCGGCGCCAGAATTCGACCTCGTAATCCCGCAAATAGGCTGCGGCCAAATCGTCCTTCGACGCGAAGGTCCGGTAGAGGCTGGGCTTGGTCACGCCCGCCTCGGCCACGATGGCGTCGACTCCCACGGCCCGAATGCCCTGGTGGTAGAACAGGTCCCGTGCGCTGCGGCGAATGCGGTCGGCCGCCCGAGGCGGTTTAGCCTTCGGTTCCCGTCCCTGCGCTTTCGGCCGTGTCTCGGCCTGCTGCGATTTTGTCATGGTGCGTCTCCCTGGCCCCCGTCTGCCACACGCCGGAGCCAGAACATTCAAAGCTCCGAAAACGACTTGACGGTATGACCAACCGGTCCGTATTATAGATCGCACTTAACGTACCGGTCAGTAACATACCATGCACCCTGCCGCTGATCCCACGCACTCTATCCCCATTCCCCGACTCGGCCAGCGCTACGCCTTCGTCGTGGTGGGCGTCATCTTCCTCTGTCTGCTGTTCTCGGCCGGACTGCGCGCTACACCGAGCGTGCTCCTGGACCCGTTGGAAAAATCGTTCGGCTGGAGCCGCACGACCACCTCGCTGGCGGCCGCCATCGGCATTTTCCTGTACGGCATGGTGGGCCCTTTCGCCGCCGCTGCCATGGACCGTTTCGGCCTGCGCCGCGTGGTGCTGACCGCCCTGATCATCATGGCTGCATCTTCCGCCGCCAGCGCGTTCATGACCCAGACCTGGCAACTCATCGCCTTGTGGGGCTTCTTCTCCGGCATAGGGTCTGGCGCCGTAGCCTCTGTGCTGGGCGCCGCCATCGCCAACCGCTGGTTCGTCAGGCATCGGGGGCTGGCCATGGGGATTCTCACCGCCAGCACAGCTACCGGCAACCTGATCTTCCTGCCGGTGCTGGCCGCGCTGGCGTCGTCCAGTGACTGGACGCGCGCCGTCTGGGCCGTTGCCGCCGCCATGCTGGTCATGGTGCCGCTGGTCTGGCGGCTAGTGCCCGACCGCCCCGCCGACGTTGGCCTGCTGCCCTACGGCAGCAACCCGGCCAACCCGCCCGCGCCTGCCGCGCCGCACCCCGGATTGATCGCCGCCGCCTTCGGCGCCCTCCGGCGCGCCAGCCGCACAGGCACGTTCTGGTACCTGTTCGCCACCTTCTGGGTCTGCGGATTCACTACCAACGGGCTGGTGGGCACGCACCTGATCGCGATGTGCGGCGACCATGGCATTGCCGCCGTCCAGGCTGCGGGTCTGCTCTCGCTGATGGGCGTATTCGATCTGGTCGGCACCACCGCTTCGGGCTGGCTGACCGACCGCTACGATCCGCGCGTGCTGCTCTTCGTCTACTACAGCCTGCGCGGCATCTCGCTGATCATCCTGCCCTACACGGACTTCTCGTTCTACGCCCTGTCCCTGTTCGCCGTGTTCTACGGCCTGGACTGGATTGCTACGGTGCCGCCCACCTTGCGTCTGGCGACCGATGCCTTCGGCGAGCGCGATGCCGCCGTGGTGTTCGGCTGGATCGTCGCCGGCCACCAGATTGGCGCCGCCACGGCAGCCTGGATGGGCGGTTTCGTGCGCCAGGCCACTGGCAGCTACCTGACGGCCTTCGTGCTTTCGGGCGCTACTGCGATCGTCGCCGCGGTGATTGCACTGCTGATCAAGCGGCAGGGAGGCGCGACGCCGGAGCCGGTTGCTGCGTGAGCAACTGTCTTGCAAGTCAAGCCTTTCAAGCGAGCAGGCGTGATTCAACAATGATCGCTTCACTATTGGTTCAATAATTGTTGTATTATTAAACAATGAATGAAGCCCAAACTGTTTCCGCCCTCGGCGCCCTGGCTCATGCCCAGCGCCTGCGCGTGTTCCGCGCCCTAGTCATCGCCGGCCCAGAAGGGCTGACGCCCAGCGTCATGGCTGAACAACTCGATGTGGCCCGCAGCGCGCTGTCCTTCCACCTGAAGGAATTGACCCATGCCGGCCTCATCACGGTTGAGCAGCAGGGCCGCAACCTGATCTACCGCGCCGACTTCTCGCAGATGAATGGGCTGCTCGGCTACCTGACTGAGCATTGCTGCCAGGGCGGCACCTGCGAAGTCACCGAATCTCCTGATTTCTCCCGCTCCTGCACTTCCTGCTGAAAGGACTCCGCCATGAAACGCTTCCACGTCCACCTGCACGTCGATGACCTGAACCGCAGCATCGGGTTCTATTCGCAACTGTTCGCCGCATCGCCAGCCCGCGTCGAAGCCGATTACGCGAAATGGATGCTCGAAGACCCTCCGGTGAACTTCGCCATCTCCACGCGCGGCAGCAAGCCAGGCATCGACCACTTGGGCATCCAGACCGACGATGCCCACGAGCTGGCCGTGCTCAAGGCCCGCGCTGAAGCGGCCGACATGACGCTACTGGATGAGGGCACCACGACCTGCTGCTATGCGCGCAGCGAGAAGCACTGGGTCACCGACCCGCAGGGCGTAGCCTGGGAGCATTTCCATACACTGGGCAATATCCCGGTCTTCAACGAAGCGCAGCACTCCGCACCCGCAGCTGCCCCGGCGTGCTGCTCGGGCGCCTCCCGCACTTCTTGCTGCTAACGCGAGCCACCCATGACCCAAGCCATCACGGCCGGCCGCGTGTCGGCCATCCCCGACATGAGCGTCTTCGAACGCTTCCTGACCGTCTGGGTACTGCTGTGCATCGTCGCCGGCATCGCCCTGGGCCAATTCGCACCCGGCGTGTTCCAGGCTATCGGCCGCATGGAGATCGCTCAGGTCAATTTGCCCGTGGGCCTGTTGATCTGGGTCATGATCATTCCGATGCTGCTCAAGGTGGACTTCGGCGCCCTGGGCCAGCTCAGGCACCATTGGCGTGGCATCGGCGTGACGCTGGCCACCGTGGTCGGCGTGCTGATTGAGGTGCCCGTGATGCTGCTGGTCGTGCGTGTGGTCAACCGCTCGCGCGGCTGGTACGAGTGCAGCCCGAACCCCCTCACCCGATAACGAGGACATCTCAATGAGCGCCATCACGATCTATCACAACCCCGCCTGCGGTACGTCGCGTAACGTGCTCGCCATGATCCGCAACAGCGGCGAGGAACCCACGGTCATCGAGTACCTGAAGACCCCGCCCGACCGTGCCACGCTGGTCAAGCTGCTGGTCGATGCGGGCCTGAGCGTACGCGAAGTACTGCGCGAGAAGGGGACGCCCTATGCGGAACTCGATCTGGGCAACGCCAAGTGGACGGATGACCAGTTGCTCGATTTCATCGAGCAACACCCCGTCCTCATCAACCGGCCCATCGTCGTCACACCGCTGGGAACGCGCCTGTGCCGCCCCTCGGAAGCCATACTGGACATCCTGCCGCAGCCGCAGCGCGGCGCATTCAACAAGGAAGACGGCGAGGCGGTCGTGGACGACAAGGGCCATAAGGTCTGATATCTACTGTGTGGATGGTGAGCGGTCTGAATATCTACTATTCTCACATTTACCATGATGGAACTCCCAGATAGGGACCCGATGGCGTGCGAATGCGCCAACTTCTCCATTATTGACGGTAGCAGGCGTACGAAACAACGTAAGTCGAAAGATAACGCCGCTATCAAAACGCTGCTGGCAGTCATTCAAAGCACTGGCCTTCACTTGGCCGTCACTCGCGCCGCGCATGTCGCGGCGCGACCCAGAACCCCCAGGTGCCGACAATCGCAGCTACTACCCCGCCTCCCATGGCGCCAGGGGCTTGAAACGCTGCTGCACAAAATCAATGAACGTGCGTACCCGCTTGGGCATGGTGCGATTGGGCAGATAAACCAGATAGATGCCGACGTCGGGCAGCACCTGGTAGCTGGTGAGCAGCGGGGCCAAGCGTCCCAGACGCAGGTCGCTTGCCACCACGTAAACGGGCAAGGCGCTCAGCGCAAGCCCCGACAGCACCGCGGCATGCGCAGCATCCATGTCATCAGTCTCGAAACGTATATTGACCGGCACGCTGTACCGTTGTCCATCGCGGGCCAAAGTCCACACACCCTTCGGAGCGATCGGTGGGAACAGCACGCCGTCATGCGCCGCCAGGTCTTCGATCGTGTCAGGCGTACCGCGACGCGCCAGATACGAGGGCGACGCGCATATGATCTTGCGATTCACGGCCAGCCGGCGGGCCACCAGCTGGGGATCGGGCATCAGCGACATGCGGATGCCGATGTCATAGCCCTCGTCCCCCAGCTCCACAGTGCGGTTGCTGCAGGACAGCTTGATGCGGATCTCCGGATACTTGAGCTGGAAATCGCCGATCACCGGCATCAGGTAGCGCAGCGCAAACGCCTGCACACAGGTCACGCGAACCAGCCCCGCGAGCGCCGATTGCGATTGCGTCAGCCGCCTCTCTGCATACTCGGCCTCATGAACGATACGGCGGCAATGCTCGTAAAAGATCGCCCCCGCTTCGGTCAGGCTGAGCCTACGGGTCGAGCGATTCAGCAGCTTGACCGAAAGCGACTGCTCCAGTGCGGTCACTTCGCGGCTGACCAGCGACTTGGACAGCCCCAGCTTGATCGCCGCCGCCGAGAAACTGTTGGCCTCGACCACCTGGGCGAAAACACTCATCGCTGCCAGACGTTCCCTCATTACTGTCACTCTCGCAACAATCAGTTGACTGGAACTGCATTTATCTTGGCTGAACAACGATATAGATTATGAACCATCTCACCACCGCAACCAACCAGGAATCCAATCATGAGCGCAACCAGGATCGACATTGGCGAACTGAGCATCGACTATCTCATCGACGGTTCGCAGAATGCAGGCATGGGCATTTTTGAACTGACCGTCGGAC